>CAZEQD010000048.1:0-1975 GCA_964514305.1 uncultured Eubacteriales bacterium | reverse complement strand
GTTAACTGATGAACAAATTCTTGGAAGCAAAAGCCGGGTCGCTGGTCAGGTTAATACCCAGGCGCCTTAAACCCATCTCATCACCGGGAGTTGGAAGATGAGTCGAGTGCATTTCACAGCCCCGCAGTTCTTTCAATTTCTCCAGAGCAAGTTGCGAGGGCGGACTGGTGGAAGCAGTAATCGCCAGGCAGGTCAGAACTTCCGTCAGGTCCAGACTCAGGGTTTTCGACCCGAGCAGTTTTTCTTTTAAATATCTTGTCTGTTCAAGGATACCCGGAGATAGAAGGTGAATGTGGTCTGGTATACCGGCTAGTTGTTTAAGGGCATTAATGACAGTGCTGGAAGCGGCGTGCATCAGCGGCGAGTTATAGCCTTTGACCAGGTGCCCATCAGAAAGCTCCAGAGCAGCTCCAACATAAATGCCCTTGTTGCCCTTGCCTTTCTCTCGAGCTTCCACTGCTGCCTGTTTTGCCGGGACGACAACTCTCCTGTCTTCAGGTTTTAGATTCATCTCTTTCATCAGCAATTCAGCCCGTTCCACTGTTGTCTGGTCGCAATAGCCGAGGATGTACTCACATTGATAGCGGAAAAATCGACGGATGATTTCTTGGCGGGCTGCCTCCTGCACAACCTCATTGTCAACTATACCCTTGCTAACAACGTTAACCCCCATGTCGGTAGGAGATTTATAGAAAAAGCCATTTCTGACAATGCGGCTGAAAATTCGCTTCAATACCGGAAAAACTTCCACGTCCCGATTGTAGTTAATGCTTTTGATGTTATAAGCTTCAAGATGAAATGGATCTACTATGTTAAAATCACCCAGGTCGGCAGTGGCTGCTTCATAAGCCACATTGACCGGATGTTTTAAAGGTAGATCCCAGATGGGGAAGGTCTCAAACTTGGCGTAACCAGCCTTCACTCCCCGCTTGTGCTCATGGTAAAGCTGAGAAAGGCAGGTAGCCAATTTGCCACTGCCAGGTCCAGGTCCAGTAACGATAACCAGCGGTTTTTTGGTCTTAATGTATTCATTCGCTCCATAACCCTCTTCACTGACGATGGTCTCAACATCAGTGGGATAACCCTTGGTGAAGCGATGGGTGTAAACCCTTAGGTCCAGTCTTTCCAGTTTGTTTTTGAAGATTCTGGCCGAAGCCTGGTTCTCATAACGGGTAATAACCACCGCGGTTACTTCCAATCCCCAATCTTTAAGGTCATCAATGAGCTTAAGCGCGTCTGCATCATAGGTAATGCCAAAGTCAGCCCGGAGCTTGCGGCGCTCGATATCTCCGGCAAAAATGCAAAGAATGATCTCTGCCTGGTTTTTTAGATTCTGCAGCAACCTGACCTTTACGTTTGGGTCGTAACCAGGGAGAACTCGGGCGGCATGAAAATCGTTCAGGATTTTACCTCCAAATTCCAGATAAAGTCTTTTCGGGAAAAGCTCCATCCGTCGTCCAATGGCCGTGGTCTGCTTTTTCAGATAAACCTCAGAATCAAAACCAATCTTTTTCATTCTGCTCTCCAAATCTTAAAGTATTACCCGCTATTTCTGATTGGCACCTGTCCTCAAACTTGCGGCAATTTTTTGACGATAGGTGAGAAAAATAAACCATAGTCAAAAACATTATACTCGAAGCCGGCGGATTGTCCACCCTTTGATGCTCCATCAGGCTCACTATTTTTGCTTAAGGTGGACCCTCGTCTCGATAGTCTTCGTTCAGACAGCAGATTCTTATCTTTATTGGAGAAGATGAATTTAGAATAGTTATAAGGTTTGTTCTTTATGTGTGGCTGTTAGCCTGAATTATTCATAAAATCTGCCGATCCTTTATTTATTTTCATTAATATCTGTTTTTTATCATGATTATTGGTAAGGTCAAGGATATTTCTTTGTTCATTTAATTTTATTATGATCACAATCGGCATCTTTTACCCTTGGGGCGAGCCGATCTTGCTGCATCTGCTTCGTTAC
>CAZEQD010000047.1:0-16171 GCA_964514305.1 uncultured Eubacteriales bacterium | reverse complement strand
CAACGGATCCCACTCATTCCATGAGTTAACTATTTTGGCCATTCTTATATCTCCTTTAAAAAATTGAAGCAAGCTTTAATGATTTATATGATTTAAATCTATACTTGCCTTTATTTTTCTATCTTCTTGCTCTTAATCTCAGCTAAATCAGATCACTTTTTTATTCCTTCTATTTTAATATCCAAGAAGACGAGGTAAAAAGAGAGTTATTTGAGGAACATAGCTGATAAGGATTACTGTGGCTAAAAGAGCCAGAAGAAAAGGAAGCAGGCGGCGGACACTTTTCTCAATTGTTATGCCACTAATGCCACAAGCAACAAAAAGGCAGACTCCTACAGGTGGGGTTATCATTCCTAAGCCAACATTAGCTTCAACCAGCACCCCAATATGGATTGGATCCATCCCTAAAGAAACACCTAAGGGTACGATAATAGGCATAAGAACAATGATAGCCGGCAGGGCATCCATAACCATCCCTAAAATCAAGAAAACAATGTTTAGAAAAAGAACAAAGAGCATCCAATTGGAAGCATGCTGGGTTATAAATTCGGCAATGAGATGAGGGAATCTTTCAAAGGTTAACATGAAGGATAGCAAAGATGCTGTTCCCAGAATCAGCAAAACTACTCCTGTCAGGTTAGCTGTAGTTAATAAGGCTTTTTTAAGGCCTTCAAAAGTTAATTCTTTATAAATAAAAAAGGAAAGCAAAAAGCCGTAAACAACTGCTACCGAGGCTGCTTCAGTAGGAGTAAAAATACCTCCATAGATTCCTCCCAAAATGATGACTATCATAAACATGGGCGGAATGCCTTCCAGTATTACCTTTATTTTTTTCTTCCAGGCCATTTTCGGAGCCAAAGGAAGATTAAGGTTGCGCCCAATGTAATAAGCTAAAAAAACAAGAACTGCGGCTGCTATAGCGGCCGGCATAATTCCGCCGGCAAACAGGCCCCCCACTGAGATATTGGCAATAACTCCCATAATAATGTAATCAATGGAAGGAGGCACCAAAGAAGATGCTCCTCCAGCTGAGGCAAAAAGAGCTGTGGCAAAATCTGCAGGATATTTATTTCTTTTCAATTCAGGAAACATGACCGAGCCGATGGCAGCTGTTTTAGCACTGCCTGAACCACAAATAGCTCCGAAAAAGAAAGTAGAGACAGTGACCACCACACCTAAGCCACCTTTGATTCGTCCAAAAAAGACCAGAGAAAGATCAACAATACGCCGGGCAATGCCTCCGTGGGACATAATGGCTCCAGCCAAGATAAAAAGCGGAATGGCCAGCAGAGGAAAAGAGTCGAGGCCGGAGAGAAATTTCTGAGGAAGTAAAATCAAAATATCAGGATCAGGAGCAATAACCAGCAAGCCAGCCAAGGCAGTCAGAGCCAGAGCAATGCCGATGGGCACGGAAAAAAGCAGGGTTAGAATAAAGACAATGATTAGAACTAATCCCATTTTATCCTTTTACTCCTGTTTTTTCCTTATTTTCTCCATCATTAATCTCAACAGGCTGATGCCAATCCTGCCACCAGTTCTTAAGGATATAGTAAAGCATTAGTACACCTCCTACTACAGCCGATGAGTAAGGGAAGGCCATGGAAAGTCTGGTACTGGGTGCAGTTTGATTGGCCACTCTCAGGGTGTACTCGAGAGCTTTCCAGATAAAGGCGAGCATAAAAACACTCATAATAAAAACGACTACCGTCTTTATGAGCTTTTGGGCTTTCCAGCCAAAAACATTGACAAAAAATCTCAAAACGAAATGAGATCTAGTTTTAAAAGCATAGGCTGAAGCCAGAGAACCCAACCAAAGGAGAAGAAATCTGGCTAATTCTTCAGCCCAGGCTAAGGAAAAGTGGATTGCGTATCTGAAGACTACTTGCAAAAAAGTTACAAAGACAATGGCAATCAACAGGAGACATAAAGCAATTTCGAGATAATTCTCTCTCAACTTCTTAATCATTGAACTCTAAATATCTCAATTAATTTTTGGAAATCTTTCTCTTTCAGCCTAAGCTGTTACCCATTTCAACCTGGCCATTTGAATTCCGCTATAATCTGGCTTACAGGCAGCAATGTAAAACTGTTGTTCATGTTGAATAACCCGGGCAGCTTCTGCGGGCAAGGTGCAAACTTTATATTTATCACTATCAACGCCAAAATCAAGCGGGTTACTTGAACAATAGACAGATGTTTCATACTCACCATTTTTCTTTGAGGGATGGGCTCTGAACAAATAAAAAGAATACTGGCTGGGCAGGTAAAGGACAAATGGGCATTCAGCGTCTTGGGGACCATTACCACCGCTTCCCCCAGAATTAACAATTACAGAGTCACTCCAGTTGTATAAATCCGTTGAGGTTCGACAGTAAATCGCTCCCTTACCTTCTGGTACTCCTGTGTAATAAATATAAAACTTTTTGCGAAAAGCCATGATCATTGGGTCACGGCAGCTTGAGCGGTGGCCTTCAGTAAAAAGCCCACTTAATTTATCTGGATTGAGGAGACGAGCAAATGTCTTTCCATCTTTACTCCAAGCCATACATATATTTACCCAATCACCATAAAACATAAAATATTGGCCATCATGGTTAATCACAAATGGAGCTTGAAGTCCTCCTAATCTTTCGCCAAAATTAGGATCTGCTTCCATAAAAATACCCATTGGTTTCCAATCTCTATCTAAAAGGGAATCAGCCTGCCAGCGATAAAACAATCTGCCCCTACCTCCACATCCGGTACGGCGCACACAAGAGCATAACTGCCATGTTTCATCAGCAGCCTGCCAGATACCGAAGTCAAGAGGCTGTTGTCTGTTTGTATTATAGCGACCGAGGTCAGGATTACCAGCAATAGCCCACCATTCTCCTTCGATTTGAGGGATTAAAATATCTTCTTTTTTCATTGAGGTCTCCTTTTTGATTATAGTTTACCCTCTCGTTTAATTATCTTTCGAATTAAGAAAAGATATGGTTAACCTAGTGTTTTTTTAAAATTCATTACCTCTTTATAAAAGTTGCCCTTTCATCCAGCCAGCTGTATTGTGGAAATTAGCAACTGCACTCCCTGGGGGGACCAACTTATCACAGGCCTCTCGGAGTGAATCATCCAGAGTCATGTCCAAAAGAGGAATAAAATCTTCAACATGCTTTTCATTCTCAGGCCCAATCAAAGGAGCAGTGATACCCGGTTGATCTTTGCACCACAGAACTCCCAATTGGGCAGGGGTAAGACCAGCTTCTCTGGCTAAGGCAGCAAATTTCCAACCTACTTCGATACCTTTTCTGGTTACTCTCTCCGCATAAAAGCCACCTCGAAGAGCAGCCCGAGAATCTGGAGGGTATTCACCTTCTTTCTCATAAACACCAGCTAAGACACCCATGGCTAATGGAGACCAGGTAAGAAGTCCTAACTCGTATTTCTGAGCCATAGGAATTAATTCATTTTCGATGCGTCTATCCAGAAGATTATAGGGTGGCTCTTCGACGGCAAAGCGAGCATAGCCCTTAAATTCACTGAGCAATACTGCTTCCAAAACAGCCCAGGCTGGATGGGTAGAGCAGCCAATGTAACGGACCTTTCCCTGGCGAACCAGATCAGTTAAAGCCCCCAAAGTTTCTTCAATATGGACATTCAGATCTTGTCGGTGCATGAGGTAAATATCAATATAATCTGTCTGAAATCGTTTTAACGATTCCTCACAGGCACGCATTATATTTAAGCGGGAAGGACCTCCATGATTTGGCTTTATTTCTGGAATAGCTTCATCAAGTGTTTTTCCTGGCTCGCGGTGACCGTGATCGCACTTAGTCATAAGCAATACCTCATCACGCCTGCCCATTCTTTTAACCCAGCGACCAATGATGCGCTCACCTTCTCCTTCAGCATACGAATCTCCTGTATCAATTAGATTGATGCCAGCCTCAAAAGCCTTATCTAAGATTTTCACACATTCTTCCTCAGCCACAGGATCAGCAAAACAATCCGTCCCTAAACAAAGGGGAGATACTTCTACTCCTGTTCGTCCTAATCTCCGATATTCCATAATTTTACCTCCTATATAAAAAAATTTGTTATCACTTTGTAATTTGCCCTATTAATTTTAAGCCGCCAAAATGGTCAGCATATTTTTTATATACAGGCTGGGCTTTCTTTCTAAAAACCTCTTTTTCAATATTATAAAACTTTAAGCCCTTTTCTTTCAATTCGGCCCACGTTTCTGCTGACATTTTAGCCTCTGCTTGGCGGCTGGCCAGAATACCGGCTCGTCCGGCTGCTAAAACAGTGGTCTGAACATAAGGAGGAAGCTTTTGATATTTGTCCTGGCTAAAAAGGAAGACAGCTGTTTCTACTAGATGATTAGTTAGAGAAACATATTTAGCTCCTTCATAAAATCTTCCTCTCAAAAGCATTAATAGAGTAGTCTCAGCTCCATCAATATTTCCCTGCTGGAAATCAGTATAAAGCTCACTCCAAGCTCCAGGGATAGATTGAGCACCTAAGGCCTTAAAAGTAGAAACTACGATTGGATTATCCCTAACTCTAATTTTCAGACCTTCTAAATCATCAGGTTTTAACACAGGCCTTTTGTTGTTCCAGACATTTCTTACTCCAGCTGAAGTCCAACCCAAAAAAATACAGTTGAGCTTATCTTCTATCAGGCGGCCAATTAACTGCCCGATGGAACCATCAGCCACTTGATAAAAATGATCAAGACTTCTAAAAAGAAAAGGAAGGTTAAAAAGCTTAATTTGAGGGACAAAGTCAGCTAAGCCAGAAGAAGAGATAAAAGAAGCTTCTATGGTTCCTTGTTTTAAACTTAAAAATTTTTGTTCCTCAGAACCAAATTGGGCTTCAGGAATAATTTCTACTTTTACGGCTCCTTTTGTTTCTTTTTCTAACACCTCTTTGAATTTTTCTATTCCTACGCAATAAAAAGGGAAACTCTCTTTAGGACGAACTACTTTTATAACAATTTTTTGGCCAGGTCCAACTTCCGCAGATGATTTTTTCTTATTTTTGTTACAAGAGAGGGAAAAAATAAGGAACAAGGTTAAAAGAAAAATAAATTTATTTTTCACACTTCCACTTATCAACAAGAATTTCCAATTATTTGCATGATCAAAAATTCTAAATCAAATATTTGCATTTTTCAACTATAAAAAAGAATAAACAAAAAATTGTTTTCATTATTTATCTATTGCAAATCATATTTAATTGCTTTATCTTTCTATATTTATAAATTTATATAAAGGTTACAGTCTATACCCTTTGCCTGAAACAGTCTTTTTTTAAATTCATAATTGGCTGAGTTGATGAAAAAAGCAAGCTCTAACCCAAAATCCAAACTTCCTTTAACAAGATCATTAAATATAAGAACTATTTTCCCCTTTTGGCTGCCTTTAGCTGCTACCTGGCTCATGATGTCAGTCGAAGGACCTTTTCTGGCCGCAATAATTGCCAGATTACAGGAACCTAAATTCAACTTAGCTGCCTACGGAGTAGCTTATTCATTTGCTGTTTTGTTTGAGGCTCCAGTTATAATGATTATGAGTGCTTCTACGGCCCTGGTCAAAGACAAAGATAGTTTATTAAAATTAAAAAAATTTATATATATTTTGAACACCATTGTTACTTTATCACTAGCTCTTTTTATTTTTCCTCCCATTTTCAGCTACATTACTCTCCACCTTATCGGCCTTCCCTCTGAAGTAGCCAAGTTAACCCATTATGCTTGTTTAATCTTTCTTCCCTGGCCCGCTTCAATTGGTTACAGGCGCTTTTATCAGGGTATCCTCATCCGTAACAACCTTACCCGGCGAGTCGCTTATGCGACCGTTATGCGACTTCTGGCTATGGCTATTACTGCCTTAATCTGTTATAAATTCAGCCAGTTGCCTGGAGCAATGGTTGGAGCTATCTCTTTATCGGTAGCTGTCGTATCCGAAGCCGTAGCCATCAAAATTATGTCCATGTCATCTGTAGCCCATTTTCTCTCTAATGACTCATCCAAAAAACCATTAACTCTCCTTTCTATCACCAAATTCTACTCTCCCTTATCTCTTACTTCGATTCTAGGCTTGGCTGTTTATCCTATCATTACTTTTTTCCTGGGGCAAAGCCGGATGGCCATCGAATCTCTGGCCGTTCTCCCAGTAATTAATTCCCTTGTTTTTATCTTCAGAAGCATGGGTTTGTCTTTCCAAGAAGTGGCTATAGCTCTTTTAGGTGAAAAAAATGAAGGATACAGACCGCTCAGGAATTTCGCTGTATTGCTGGGAGTGATCGTGGTCAGCCTCCTCTTTATTGTCAATTTCACTCCTTTGGCTTTCATCTGGTTCCATAGAATATCAGGGCTTTCTTTAGAATTGACTAAATTTGCTATTTTCCCAGCTCAGATTTTGACTATAATTCCAGGTCTAACGGTCCTCATTTCTTTCCAGAGAGCCATTCTGGTTAACCATAAAAAAACAACTCCCATTACTATAGCTACTGGACTTGAAATATCTATAATTTTTCTATCTCTTTTCCTCACTATAAAAGGATTTAATTTGGTAGGAGCAGTAGCTGCAGCCATAGCTTTAGTCGTCGGCCGCCTATCTGCTAATGGTTATCTATTTTGGCCTGGATCAAAAATATTAAAAAGTAAAAGCAATCAGGCTAAACTGAGGCTTCCTTTCTGACCAAAAAGGAAAAAATATTATCCATAATCCTAAAGGCAAGTTTTTTCATTTCTGTTTGATGAAGGTAGCATTCCTTGCTTATCTGCTTTTTTGTTTTTGCTACTTGCCTTAGTTCATTTTTATATTTTTGGGCCCAGTCTAAGGCTTGATTTAGGCCTACCTCCAAATGGAACTGCAAGCCCATTACCTTTTTTAACCTAAATGCCTGATGCAAACAGTCTTTGCCTTTAACCAAGAGTTTAGCTCCAGCCGGAAGGTCAAAAGTGTCATTGTGCCACTGAAAAACAGGAAACCTAAGGGGAAATCCTCGCCAATAAGGGTCCTTTTTTCCATGAAACGTCAGTTCAACTTCATAAATCCCGATTTCCGGTCGAGGATTTTTCCTAACCTCTGCTCCTAATATATTGGCCAATAACTGCCCGCCAAAACAGACACCCAGGCAAAATTTGTTAGAAATTATCACTTTCTCAAGATACTTCCGCTCCTGAGAAAGAAAGTTGTATTTATTGAGTTTGGAGACTGAAATTGGCGTCCCACCAATAATAAAAAAATCATATATCGAATGAGGAGGTAATGGCTTGTTTAGATAAGCCGCGAAAGTATCAAAAGATATCTGATGTAGGCTTAAATATTCTTCATAAAAACCGAGATTTTCAGTTTCACAATTTTGAATAACGAGAACTCTCATAGTTATTTACCGCTTTTCAATTCTACAGAAAACTAATAGTCTTAACAACTATCTATCAATGGCTTGGAAACGGCTCCAAAATTGACGTAAACATATCCAAAACAGCAATAGCTAATAATGAAGAAAGCCATACTTATAGACAGCAATTTTCCTCTACCCGAGCCCGTAGTGGGGGGTGGAGGGCCTTGGCAAGGATAGAAACAAATCGATGCTAAATTTCACTTTTTGGGAGGAATTTCACTCATCATAATCAAGGAGATGCATCTCAATTTGGCAAGGTGTTTGACACTCATTCAGGCCTATGTTATAAATTTTTATCATTAAATTAAATAAAGTACCCGTAATTAAAGGATTATTTAATAAAAATGAATATATTTGCTTTTGTCGGAGCCTCTAACAGTGGGAAAACACTTTTAATCAAAAAATTAATTTCGGAATTTAAAAGCCGCGGCTACTCAGTTGGAGTAATAAAACACTGCCCCCATGGCTTTGATATCGCTCCCCAAGGAAAAGATTCTTCTATCTTTGTTAAAGAGAACGCCAATCCAGTGGTCTTAGTGGGCCCTCAAGAAATAGTTGTATCCCGGAAAGAATCATCTCTTCCATCCTTAAAAATGATTGCCTCAGAATATTTTGAACATATTGATATAGTCCTTGTTGAAGGCGGTCAACATGAGAAATCATTAAAAAAAATTGAAGTCCTCCGTCAGAGCTTATCCGAAGAATTGAAAACAAACTTTAATGAATTAATAGCTGTTGTCTCTGATTTTAAACTAGAAATGCCTAAACCAATATTCAACCACCATCAAATTAGCCAAATTGCTGATTTTCTGGAAAAAAATTTAGCTACCAAGAGTTCAGGTATTTCTTTAAAAATTGATGGTTCTCCAGTCCGCTTGAATAAATTTGTTCAGAGAATATTCAAAAAAATTATTTTAGGAATGATTTCCTCTCTGGATAGAATAAAAGACAATCCAGAAAATATTGTAATAACCTTATTTTCTGACAAGAAAAAAGAAGAGAAAAAACAAAGATAAACTGCTGAAATTTTTCTTAATCAAAAAGAATAAATAACAAAAAAGTGCCGGCCAAGAATAGAAAAGTTCCCATTAAGATTAGATTTATCACTATAATGCAGAAATACTCAGGTCAAAAAGAAATTAAAATGCAATTACCAGCCGACCTTCTCCAGGGAGTTAAAGGCATTATAGAAAAGTTCTAAATACCATAGTCAAAAGGCCTTCTAAGCTTCTAAAATTTAGCCAGGTCTGTAATATTAAGCAGGTAAAGTCTGGCTTGGCGAGGTATTCCCGTTTTTACATCCCAACCCATCATTTCATAATAATAATCTAAAGCTTTTTCAAACTTTTCCCTGTCTAATTTTACTCCAGTTAAGCGTCCTGTCTCTAAGGGCTCAAACAACCTATCGGGCAGTCTATCATCTTTTCGGGTAAATCCTTCTCTTGTACTAAAGAGCCGGGCCAAGGTTGTAGTTCTTTCACCCAGTTGCATAAGCTCAAATAAGCTTGTTTCCCAGCCGGTAGAACTATGAACCATATCAACCAGATGATTCAGCCTGAAGAGTCTGGCAGGCCCAACTGTAAAAAAACACATGGATAGGGTGTTTAACAAGCTGTAAATATGTTGATTGTAGACAAACCACCTTACTTTATAAGGACTTAAATCTCGAGCTGGCACTCCCTTTAGAATACCTATGGGGAAAAGATCAGGTACAGCCCATTTTCCCTCTTCAAAAGGCATATCATGAGCGGCCTCAATATGGTCAGCTCCAGTCGGTGATAAAGCAAAAGCAAATCCAATGTTATTTTTACCTCGTGGTTCATGCATGGCAAATGATTGTTTTTTTACGGTCATAGCAAATTTCTTCGCTCCCCCGCCAATTACTTTAGCAGCTCTGGAGCTTCCTTCGGCTAATAGATTGCCAAAACCTTTCCTGAAGGCAATTTTTTCGACCAGTTCCAAGGCAGCTTGTCCATTACCAAACTTTAAATCCAGACCATCGGTGTCTTTTTTGGTTAGCAATCCATTTTCATAACATTCCATGGCAAAAGCAATGGTCATACCTGTATCAATTGAGTCAAGCGAGTATCTATTACAAAGCTCATGAGCCTTGGCAATAACCTCAATATCATCTACCAACAAATTAGGTCCAAAGGCCCCTGAAGTTTCATACTGAGGGCCTCCAAAATCTGGGTCAAGCTTATATTTTCCTCCAGAACAGATGGGTCTGCACCTTAGCGGACAGGCATAGCAACTGTATTGGCCGCTAAAAACAGTTTTTTTCAGCCGCTCAAAGGACACTTTTTCTACTTTATTAAAAGAACCTCCATGAAAATTTTTAGTAGGCAAAACACCATCAGTATCTAAATCTTCCATATCCCAGGCTAAAGTGCCGCCGTATTTTAATATTTTACAGACAGAATGATCATTCATATTCTGGGCAAAAAATGAACTCAAATCTTTAAGTTTATCTCTATCATGAAAATCTATATTGCTTTTGCCTCTGACAGCAATTGCCTTGAGATTTTTGGAACCCATGACAGCTCCTAATCCAGAACGACCATTAATATATCGCAGATCATGAATAATACAGGCATAGCGGACCAGATTCTCTCCTCCCTGGCCAATGGCCACCATCATAATCCTCGAATCATTAAGCTCTTCTCTAATCTTATGCTGAGTATAGCCGGTATCATGGCCCCAAAGATGAGTGGCCTCTCTAAATTCCACTTTTCCATCGCTAAGCCAGAGATACACAGGCTTAGAAGCTTTACCTCTAATAACAAGAGCATCAAATCCAGCTTTTTTTAGCTGTAAAGCGAAAAAACCGCCTGCTTCTGATTCGCCAAAGCCATCAGTCAGAGGAGACTTAGCAGCTATTGTATAGCGATTAGCTCCAGGGAGGGGCGTTCCAGTTAAAACCGAAGTGGCAATGACCAAAACATTGTCAGGGCCTAAAGGATCAACCCCTTTTTCCATTTCAGTTAGCAAAAAATAGGAAGCCATAGCGCTTCCGCCCATAAAGGTCCGATAAAAATATTCACTTTTGTTTTCAATGGAATAGCTTAAATCACTGAGATTAATTTTTAAGATTTTCCCTGTGTAACCAAAAGCCATCTAATTTCTCCTTTTTTAAGTATAAATCACCACTTGCCTTTCCAAGGCTCTCATTTCTTGAGGAGATATAAATGCATTCAGCTATATTTTACTTTTTCAATATTTCTTTTAGAGCAGCCAGAACCCTCTCCACATTTTCCTTTCGGGCAGTATGACCCATCAAACCAATCCGCCATATTTTCCCAGCCAAAGGCCCTAAGCCTGCTCCAATTTCAATTTTATATTTTGTCCGCAATTGGCTTCGAACTTCAGCATCATTCACTCCCTCAGGAATGTAAACAGAATTGAGCATTGGCAGCCTAAATTCTGGCTTGACCAGCATTTTGATTCCCAACTGCTGCAGGCCAGCAACTAATCTCTTGTGATTCTCAAGGTGGCGCTCGAAAACTTTCTCCAATCCTTCTTCCACAATCAATAATAATGCTTGATAAAGACTATATAGCATATTGATGGGAGCTGTATGATGATAAACTCTTGTCTTTCCTTCCCAATATTTAGTGAGCATGGTTAGGTCAAGATACCAGTTGGGCACATTAGTCTTTCTGTTTAAAATAACCTTGACCGCTCGCTCAGAAAAAGAGGCAGGAGCTAAACCAGGAGGACAGGACAGGCATTTCTGAGTCCCACTGTAAATAGCATCAATTCCCCACGCATCAGTTTTTACTTCAATTCCCCCCAGACTGGTTACTGTATCTACTAAATAAAGAGTATCATTACCCTTTAATAAATCACCTATTTCCTTAACAGGATTTCTCACGCCTGTTGAGGTTTCAGCATGAACAACAGCTACTAATTTGTAATGATTTGTCTTCAATTTTTTTTCTACCTGGTCAACTTCAACCGGGGTGCCCCATTCAAATTCAAGGACATCAACCTTAGCTCCCAATCTGGAAGCTAAATCCTGCATTCGCTTCCCAAAAACGCCGTTAATTAGAATCAAGACAGGGTCATTCTCTTCAAGGAGATTAACAAAACAAGTTTCCATGCCCGCTGATCCAGTTCCAGAAATAGGAATAGTCACATTATTATCAGTCTGCATTACTTGCTGGAGAAGCTTTTTTATCTCATCCATAATTTTTATAAAAAATGGATCCATGTGACCAAGAGTTTTACAACTCAAGGCCTTGTAAACTTCATCTGGAACACACGAGGGGCCTGGCCCCATTAATAAAACTTCATCAATCTTGGTTAGAAGATTTTCCATGGCTTCTTATAACTCCTTAGGTTTTTTTGGAAATATATATTATCAACTTTTTTTATCGATTGCAAAGTAATTTATTTAATTCTATAATGATTTCTCATAAAATAATTAATGTATTCTGCTGATTTAACTTACAATTTATAACTAGCTGACAGATGGAAGAAACTTAAATGAATTTAGGCTTGGAAAACATCAAAACATCCTTATCTGTTTATTTTGAGGCTTTTCCCTAATCCAGAAAACAAGGATGCTATCGCCAAAGAAGAAGATATTGATTTTGTCAGGAAAATGCTTAAGCTTTACTTTTATTTAAGATTTAAGACTTCTTCCTTCTGGCAGAAAGCTGATGCTTTTGGCCGTTTTAAAAGGAAATTAAGATTAAGCTAGCATAACAAAAACCAAGAATTAGAAGGAGTCAAGGCAAACAATGAAAAATAATCATCTTTTAAAAAAAAATATAAAGGAGAAAATTATGGCTGAAACAAAAGAAGTAAGTATGTTTTCATCCTCTTTATTAAAAGAAATAAGAAATAAATTTTTATATGTTGATTGGGACCCTTACAGCGGCCGCCGGGTCTACTTAGAAGCTTCAGGAGGCTCACTTAGGCTTAAATCAGTCATGGAAACTGTAGCCAGAGAATCTGCCCTGCCTGATGAGCTCTATAGATTTAACCCTGCTTCTGATTATGTAGTAGATGCTGTTGATAAAGGCATTGAAGATGCCAGGCTTTTCCTAGGGGCAAAATCGGGAGAAATTATTCCAGCTCATAGTGCTACTCAAACAATGTTTAGGATAATCCATACGGTTGTAGCTAATATTCCTGGAAACAACATTGTAACTACTGAACTCGAGCACCCTGCTGTCCTGGGAGCAACCAAATTTTATGCGGAAACTACTGGCAAAGAGCTGCGGTTAGCCAAGCTTTCCCAAGAAACAAGTTCAGTTCCGGCTGAAGCAATTCTTGATTTAATTGACAAAGACACCTGTATTCTTGTCTTTCAGCATGGGTCCAACCAAACAGGGGCAATAAATGATGTTAAAACTATTATCGCAGAAGCAAGAAAAATAAAGCCAGATCTTTATGTTTTAGTAGATGCTGTTCAATATGCACCTCACGGTCATATTGATGTTGAAGAGTATGGAGCAGATGCTTACGCTTTTGGTCCCTATAAATCTTATTGTGTCAAAGGAATTGGCTTTGCTTATGCCTCAGATAGACTTTCCAAGCTTCCTCATGAAAGACTATATGGTAAGCCTGAGACAAACTGGGTCCTTGGTTCTCCATCCCATATGATGTATGCTTCCTGGTCAGCGGTTGTCGACTATCTCTGCTGGTTGGGGAGTCACTTTACTGAATCTGCCGATAGACGAGAGCAAATTGTGGCTGCAAAAAAGGCTATTCATGCACATATGAGAGCACTCCTTCATCGAGCCATGAAAGGAACTAAAGAGATTGAGGGATTGTGGCAGATGAAACATGTTACTACCTGCGGCATGAGTGAAGAAATTGGTAACCGCTTGTGCATTTTCCTTTTCCGTCTGGATGGCCTGGATTCGTCCGCCGCCATAAAGCGATACAATAATGAGCATGGAATTCGTTTAGCCGCCCGCATAAGAGATGCATATTCAACTGTTCCTTTAAAAGCCTTAGGTTGGCCAGATGCTGTCCGCCTTTCAGCCGGTCATTATAATACGCCAGAAGAAATTGACCTCTTTCTTAAAGCGACCAAAGCTCTGGCTGGCTAATTAGCTACCTGCCAGAATAATTAGCTTTTTTTCTGAGGCGAATTATTGGGCTTCAGATATATGACCATCAATGCAACCTTATCTGCCAATGAAAAATAACAAATTAACACATGAAGAAATACGAACCCTTATAATAAGGTCAATAAAGCTTGAAATTAGGAAAAAATAGTATAAAATAAAAAAATGAAACGATGACCAAGAATCCAAAAACTATAATTTTAAGTCTCATTGCAATTGCTGCTGTTGCGGTTTTATTCTATTTTACTATTTCTAAATTTGTCATCCCCAAGAAACCTTTAGAAGAAAAACTTATTCGTTCCTTTCAATCAAAAATGAAGCCACTAAACCCTGCTGATATGAATATTATCCTCTTCACTATCGATACTTTAAGAGCAGATCATTTGGAATGTTATGGCTATCAAGGAGTAGAAACGCCTCATATAAATCAACTAGCCAAGGAGGGAATTCGCTTTAAATATGACACAGCTCAAACGCCTTTGACCCTTCCTTCCCATTCTTCTATAATGACAGGCACCTATCCTCTCTATCATGGTGTCCGTGATAATGGCGGTTTTTATCTTGATGAGAAGCAAATCACTTTAGCTGAAACTTTAAAAAACCAGGGTTACTCAACAGCAGCTTTTGTAGCAGCTTTTGTTCTTGATTCACGCTGGGGCCTTGATCAAGGCTTTGATTACTACTATGACAATTTTGATCTGACCAAATACAAAAAAATCAGCCTAGATGCTGTTCAACGCCGAGGAGATGAAGTCCTAGCTGAAGTCTATAAATGGCTGGAGAAAAATTCACAACATAAATTCTTCAACTGGATTCATCTTTATGACCCTCACACTCCCTATGATCCACCAGAACCATATAAAACTCTTTATAAGCCTTCCCCAGAAAATCCCTTTAGGCGCTATGACGGAGAAATTGCTTATGTAGACCAGCTAATCGGAGAATTTTTTAATTACCTTAAAGAAAAAAACCTGCTTGATAAGACAATAATCATTCTTACAGCTGACCATGGAGAAAGTCTAGGCCAACACAAAGAGAACGCTCATGGTTTTTTTATTTATGACGTTTCTACCCGGGTTCCCCTTATAATTCGTTTTCCCCAGAAAAAACTGGCTCCCAAGATAATCGAACAGAGAGCAAGAAGTATAGATATAATGCCTACCGTTCTTAATTTCATCGGCCAAAGTCCTCCTGAAACTGTCCAAGGAAAAAGTTTGCTGCCTCTAATACTTGGCAAAAACGAGGAAGAAGAGGGAGCTTACTGCGAAACCTATTGGCCCAATTACCATTATGGCTGGGCTCCATTGAAATCTTTAAGTAAAGGAAGTTTTAAATTTATTGATGCCCCAAAGCCAGAGCTCTATAACGTCTTTGATGATCCTTCTGAGACTACTAATTTGGTTAATATTCAAGCTTCTCTAGCCTATAAAATGAAAAGAGACATTGAAGCTATCATTGAAAGATACTCTGCAGAAGGAATTGAAGATGCAGGTCCACAAGCAATAGACAATGATTCTTTAATTAAACTCCAGGCTCTCGGTTATATTGGAGGTTTTCGGGCTTCTTTAAGACAGAAAGGCGAGAAACTGGCCGATCCTAAAGATAAAATAGAGCTTTACAATGAAATTAAACAAGCTCAATTCCTGGTCAGTGAGGATAAACTTGATAGGGCTGAAACAAAGATAAAAAATGTCTTAAATAAAGATCCTTCTGTGCTGGAAGGTATTTATATTTTGGGCAATATATATACCAAAAAAAAAGAATATGAACAGGCCATCGAAGAATATAAAAAGGCTCTGGCCCTAAAACCTGATTACTATGAGGCTATCCTAGGTATGGCTGGAGCCTACAAACAAATGGGGAAAATAGAAGAAGCTATAGTCGGATTTAAACGATTGATGGATCTTGACCCTAAAGATACCAAACCTCTTTTGCATCTGTCTGACATTTATATGGATAAAGGAGAAGTCGATTTAGCTTTGAAATATTTAAAATCAGCCGTGGCCATCAATACTGATTCGCCTATTTTTCATAATAAGCTGGGGGCTGTTTACCTGGAAAAAAAGATGTATGATATGGCTGAAATTGAAATAAAAAAAGCTCTCAGCATTGAGAGACATATCCCTCTGAAAAATGCTCATTTCAACATGGCCCTTCTTCATGAAGCTCGGGGAGAAATCGATCTGGCCATTGCCGAATATAGAAAAGAGCAGGAAGTCAGCCCGTACAACTACAAACCTGATTTTAACCTTGGCCTTCTTTTCCTAAAAATGAAAAATACTGAAGGAGCTATAAAAGAATTTAATAGCTGCCTTGAAAAAAAAGAAGACTTCTCTAAAGCTTATATATTCCTGGCCAAAGCTTATATGGATAGTGGACAAAATTTGAATGAAGCAATTAATTTAGCTCTTAAAGGGTTGAAATTAAATCCTGATAAGGAGTCTGCTATCTTAGCTCACTTTGTCCTGGCTGACCTTTACAACCGCCTTGGTAATTATAGCCAATATCAGTATCATCTGGACAAAGCTAACCAACTGCAGAAATCACTCTCTCACTAACTTTTTTCTAAATTCTTATTTTAATTGAAAAAACCACGTTTTAATGACCACTGGCCGTAGACAAGAGGCGTTTGTATCTTGAGGCTGTTCAAAAATGATGGATTTTAATGAAAAAGAAACAGGGAAAGCAAAATC
>CAZEQD010000046.1:0-16304 GCA_964514305.1 uncultured Eubacteriales bacterium | reverse complement strand
AAGTTTCGGAAAAGATGCCGCCAGTATTTGACTGAACTTGAGATTGACTCTTCCAGATCACCACGCCAAACCATATCCCAATACACCCCGACTTCATCCAGAGCATCAATTAAACGAGTACCTTCCAACCAATCTTTATAAGTCGATGGTCGGATTTCACCTGTCTGTCGGTCAATAACCGAAATGCCTTCCCCGTCAGGAATCAAGCTGCATTCACCAGCATTCATGGCTAGGTCCCAGCCAGGTCGGCGTGCACCCAAGGTGAATTCTCTTGGTGCCATGCGCAGAGACTCTTCCACTACAGTAGGCGGGAATTTTACAATTTTTGAATTTTCATCAACCTTGGCCCCAGCATCTTTAAGATATTGGCGTCCTTTGGCCGTATTTATTTTGATACCAGTTTCATTCAGGATTTTTAGGGAGCGTTCATGTACTTGCGATTTTTCATCTTCTGAAAGTAGACGTAAAATGGTTTCCATAGCTTAAGCCTCCTGCGGATTTATAGCAATTTGCTTCTGGCCCTGGCCGTATATTGCCCTCTTATCTAATTCATTGGATTTCCAACCTCTAACAAAACAAAAGTATAAAAAAGTTATTGAAAAAGAGGTGAGCATTATTCTGTTTAAGATACTAGAGAGAGATAAATTGCATTTTCTGATTTATCTAATCCAACAACTTTGAATCCAGATTTATGAATTAAATTGGTCCCATAACCAAGACCACAACCTATATCAATAACACTTTTTACATTATCTTTCTTCAAGAATTTTATAACCCAATCATATCTTGTATTCATGATCGCTTTTCATACTTGTTTAGTTCTGCGTCCGCTCTTTCATGATGTAAACTTCCGTGCTTTCCTGATTCCCAGCTTAAGTATTGTGCTTCATATTCTTTCATAATATTGCTTCCACCTAAACTATAATATTATCTCTCAACAATCAAACTCTCAAAAACTTCCAGATACCTTTTTCCAATCTTTTCAATATTGTGATGCTCAATTGCATATTGCCTTGCCCTTTTTCCCATTTCCTTCTGCATCTAACATCTTTAACCAATTGCTCAAAACTTCTGAAATGAAATCCAATATTCTTTTCTTTATAAACCTGACCACACTCCGCAAAGGTGATTGATTAATGTCTGCATCTTCAGTTCTCCTCCTTACCTTTCCGGTTAGTGAAATGATCTTCTGCTGTTGACTTTCACTCAGAGCCTTATGAAGAGGATCAGATTGATGATATCTATAGGAATTTCCTTTTTGAGCCAACAACAATTTCCTCCGTTTTTGCTTTGATTTTCATCATTTAATGTCATTTATTGTTATCATAAGAAAAAATTGATGTCAAATACAAGAATTACCCCTCATTATTGGCCGTCAGGTTACTACAAATCTGAACTCTTTAAAAGCGGCAACCCCCGCTGACAATCTTTCCATGCTCTTATACACAAAATTCTTGATATGTGCTGATAGGTTTTTATAATTATCCAACTGCGATCTTAATATCGATTGCATGGCGATCAATTTCGTCCAAATATGTGTTGCCGGTTGTGTTGTGCTTGCTAGATAATCGTCCTTTATAAGATAAAAACCTGAAATGGCACAAAAAATGAGACTCTACTGAAAATTTTCTTTGCCAGCCAGTGGCAGCTAATGGTGAAAAATGGTGATTAATTTAGTTTAAACCGCAAAAGAAATTCCTTCCTCTAGGGAGATTTAAGGCAAGACTTGGAGTTCAAAACAGGATACAGGAATATGCTGATTATTGTTTGTTTCTGGAGAAATCGATCTCTACAATTTAGAATTTGAATCTACAACTAATCACTGAGCCATTTCATCATGCTGCGGAGTTTTTTTCCTACAATTTCTATCAAATGATTTTCTTCAATGCTTTTTCTCATATGATATTCAGGGCGGCCCACTGTATTTTCAAGCAGCCATTCTTTAGCAAACTGTCCTGTCTGTATTTCTTTCAGTATTTTTTTCATTTCTTTCCTGGTTTCTTCAGTAATAATCCGCTTGCCTCGGGTTAAATCACCGTATTCAGCGGTGTCAGAAATTGAGCTTCTCATGTTGGCTATTCCGTTTTCATAGATTAAATCAACAATTAGCTTAAGTTCATGCAGACATTCGAAATAGGCTATTTCTGGCTGATAGCCGGCCTCTACCAGAGTATCGAACCCAGCCCTGATAAGTTCGGTTAAACCTCCGCAGAGAACTACCTGTTCTCCAAAGAGGTCGGTCTCTGTTTCTTCCTTAAAGGTGGTTTCTATTATTCCTGCCCGACCAGCACCAATACCCCAGGCATGGGCTAAAGCCAGTTGTTTGGCCTTTCCCGTAGCATCCTGCTCCACTGCAATTAAGGCTGGTACCCCTGAGCCTTCTTTGTATATGCGCCGTACAAGATGGCCAGGTCCTTTAGGAGCAACCATGTAAACATCGACATCTGAAGGAGGCTTTATTTGACCAAAATGGATATTAAATCCGTGGGAAAAAACAAGTGCTTTTCCTTTGGTCATATTTTTTTCTATTTGACTGTAATAAACTTTTCTTTGAATTTCATCAGGAATTAAAAGCTGGACAATATCCGCTTTATGGCTGGCTTGCTCCGCGCTTAAGGGTTGGAAGCCGTGCTCTTCGGCCAGCTTATAATTTGGTGAATTTGGAACTTCGGCTACAATAACCTTGATCCCACTCTCCCGAAGATTCTGGGCCTGAGCATGACCCTGACTTCCATAACCAATGATAGCAATGGTTTTGTCCTTTAAAAGATCTTTTTCTACATCATCGTCGTAATAAATTTTAGCTTTCATTTATCTGCTCCTTTAATTTAATTTTTACTCACGGCAATGGTGCCGGTTCTGACGAATTCTTTGATACCAAATGGCCTTAGAAGGTCAATAAATCTTTCTATTTTAAGGGTAGGGCCTGAAAGGTCGATAGTTATATAGTTTCGGGTCATATCGATAACTTTGGCTTTGAAAACATTTATGAGCTCGAATATTTCAGATCGATTTTTCATGGCTTTCACTTTTATCAGAAGAAATTCTCGGATAATATAATTTTTCTCGTGGGAGATATCTATAACTTTAATGGTGTCGATAAGTTTGTTGAGCTGTTTTGTTATCTGTTCAATCTTTTTATCAGTAGCCTTAATAACTAAATGAATTTTATAGACATCAGGATTTTCAGTAGGAGCGCCAATAATACTTTCAATATTATAGCCTCTTGAAGAGAGAAGCCCGGCAATTCTAGCCAGGACTCCAATGCTATTGGCAACTGTTATGATAATGGTATGTTTTTCCATGGCTCTCACCTCATTATTAATTCATCTACTGATTTTCCAGGAGGTATCATGGGATAAACATTCTCCAGTTCTTTAACCAAAAACTCCATCAGAACACCCCCTTCGGTTTTAAAACCTTCTTTTAAAACATCGTCCACTTCAGAAGGTTTAGTAGCTCTTAATCCCTTTAGCCCATTGGCTTCAGCCACTTTCACTAAATCAGGCCTATAAATGTGGGGGCAGTTTTTGTCCGGTCCTGTACAGTGCGGAGGACAGTCTGGCCCTTTTTTTAAACAGGTACTTGAGTATTTACCTTCCCAGAACATCTCTTGCCATTGCCTGACCATACCTAAATATGAATTATTTAAAACAACAATCTTGACAGGGATTTTATTTACAGCACAGGTAGCCAGTTCCTGGATGTTCATTTGAATGCTTCCATCTCCTGAAATAACAACAACCATCCGTTCAGGAAAAGCAACCGAAGCTCCGATGGCAGCCGGAAGGCCGTAACCCATAGTGCCCAGGCCTCCTGAGGTTAAAAAGGACCGAGGCCGACGCTGGTCGTAGATGAGAGCTGCCCACATCTGGTGCTGTCCGACATCTGTAATTAAAATTGCATCGTCTTCTACCAGGTGGTTAATTCTGTCAATAACATACTGTGGTAATATCTGACCATCAGGGGATTGATGATACTTAAGTCTGTACTTCTTTTTCCATTCTTCTGTTTGTTTGTTCCATTGATTTGGTGATCTATTCTTTACCCTGGATAAAAGCTCTTTAATTATATTTTTGGCATCCCCCACAATGGGTATATCTACTCTTACATTTTTACCAATTTCAGCCGGATCAATGTCAACATGAGCAATTTTAGCTTTTTTGGCAAATTTTTTGGGATCACTGGTGATTCTATCGTCAAAGCGAGTTCCTATTGCAATTAGAAGGTCGCATTCTTTTAAAGCATAATTAGCCGCAACCACTCCGTGCATGCCAGGCATTCCCAGAAATAATCTGTGTTCTTTGGGAACGCTGCCCAGGCCCATTAAGGAGGTTACAATTGGAATATTCGTCTTTTCCAGAAGAGCAAGAAGCTCTTGATGAGCCTCTGAGCTTATTATGCCTCCTCCAGTATAAAGGAGAGGCTTCTCGGCTTTGTTGATGGCCCGAGCAAGCTTCTCTATCTGGAGGGAATTGCCTTTAAAAACAGGCTTATATCCAGGCAGATTAATCGAGTTTGGATATTGATAATTCTTTAAGGTGTCCAGAGTTACATCTACTGGGATATCAATAGCTACTGGACCTGGTCGGCCACTCTTGGCTATATAAAAAGCTTCTTTAATAGTGGAAGCCAGCTCTTCGATTTTTTGAATAAGAAAATTATGTTTACAGATGGGACGAGTAAGACCAACCATGTCTGTTTCTTGAAAAGCATCAGAGCCAATGACCTTAGTTCCAACCTGGCCGCTTATGACGACAATAGGAACCGAATCGAGCTTGGCCGTGGCTATTCCAGTAATAGTATTTGTCGCTCCAGGACCAGAGGTAACAAGACAGACTCCCACTTTACCAGTTGCTCTGGCATAACCATCAGCTGCATGAGTGGCACCCTGTTCATGGCGGGTTAAAATGAATTTTATTTCACTTGTTTGGTAGAGAATATCGAAAATTGGAATGACTGCTCCTCCAGGATAACCGAATATAACCTTGACACCCTCTTTTTTCAAAGCATCGACCAGAATTTCAGCTCCTGTCATTTTTTCTCCTCCTGATAAAATCTTTTTGTTTAAAAGAGAAATTTTTTGTATCTTTCATTTCAAAATAGCTCCTGAAGCTGCAGAGGTGACCATTCTGGCATATCGGGCTAAATAGCCAGTTCTAATTTTCGGCTCTGGTGCTTTCCATTTGGCTTTTCTTCTGGCCAATTCTTCGGTGGAGACCTCTAAGGTGACGAAACCAGCTTCAATATCGATAGAAATTATGTCGCCTTCTTGGATCAAAGCAATCGGACCACCTTCGGCTGCTTCAGGAGAAACATGCCCGATGGAAGCTCCTTTGGTGGCTCCACTGAAGCGTCCATCCGTAATCAGGGCTACATCTCTGTCAAGTCCCATCCCCGCCAGGACAGAGGTGGGAGCAAGCATTTCCCTCATTCCCGGGCCCCCTTTTGGTCCTTCATAGCGAATTACCACCACTTCTCCTTTGTTAATTTTACTGTTGGAGATGGCTTCAGTGGCTTCTTCTTCAGAATCGAATACTCTGGCCGGGCCACGATGTTGAAGCATCTCCCTGGCTACAGCCGACCTCTTAACCACGCAGCCCTGGGGGGCAAGGTTGCCTTTTAGAACAGCAATTCCTCCCTTTGGATTGTATGGCTTGTTAATAGGGCGAATTACTTCTTCATTTAAGTTTGCTGCTTCCTCAAGATTTTCACCAACAGTTTTGCCCGTCACAGTTAATGGATCTAAATAAAGCAAATCTTTTTTTGATAGTTCTTTCATTACTGCTTGAACCCCTCCCGCAGTATAGAGGTCTTCAATATGATATCCTCCGGCAGGGCTTAATTGGCAAAGATTTGGAGTCTTTTCACTGATTTCATTGACCATCTCCAGCTCAAGCTTAATTCCTGCCTCATGGGAGATAGCTGGAAGGTGGAGCAGAGTATTGGTACTCCCTCCGAGAGCAACATCGACTGTAAGAGCATTTAAAAATGCTTTTTTGCTCATAATATCTCTTGGCCTGATATTTTTTTTAAACATTTCCATAATGGTCAGACCTGCTCTTTTTGCCAGACGAACTCGGGCTGCATTAACCGCGGGAATCGTTCCATTGCCAGGCAATCCCATACCCAAAACTTCAGTCAAGCAGTTCAAGGTGTTTGCTGTAAACATTCCAGCACATGATCCCCAGCCAGGACAGGCCTGATCTTCGTATTCTAAGAGTTTAGCTTCATTTATTTTTCCTTTCTTTATTTTTCCTACAGCCTCGAAAACATTTGACACACTGACTGGTTTGTTGTTTACCCGTCCGGCCAGCATAGGGCCACCACTGATGATAACTGTGGGTATATTAAGCCGTACAGCAGCCATGAGCATACCTGGCACAATTTTGTCACAATTGGTTACCATCAAAAGAGCATCAAATTGATGGGTTTCAGCCATGATCTCAATCGAATCCGCGATTAACTCTCGGCTGGCTAGAGAATACTTCATTCCCACATGCCCCATGGCCAGGCCATCGCAGACTCCAATTACCGGAAATTCTATGGGGGTTCCGCCCCCAAGCCGAACTCCTGATTTAGCTGCCTGAGCAATCAGGTTTAAATGGATATGTCCTGGAATAATCTCATTGTGGGGATTTACAATTCCTATTAAAGGCCTCTTAATTTCCTCTTTGATGTAACCCATGGCTTTAAGCAACGAGCGATGAGGAGCCCGTTCTAAGCCTGCTTTCACTTTGTCACTTTTCATTATCTTCCTCCTTGTAAATGGGTGTTCCGTGATTTCGGGCATATTCCTGGAAAGCCTTTAGAATTTTTTTGGTAATAGATCCAGGTTTTCCATCTCCAATCAGTCTATCGTCGACATCCCGAACCGGAACTACTTCGGCAGCTGTTCCCGTGAGAAAGCATTCATCAGCGTTGTAAACATTGAACATGGTAAACTCTTTCTCTACTACCTTGATTCTCAATCTCTCCGCCAGATCTATTATCGTGTTTCTGGTTATTCCAGCCAGAATACCAACATGGATAGGCGGAGTGTAAATAACATTATTTTTAACGATAAAAATATTGTCTCCTGTGCATTCGGCTACAATTCCCTCCTTTGTCAGTATCAAGGCTTCGGCTTTGCCTACTTTATGGGCTTCAATTTTGGCCAGAATATTATTCAAATAATTTATTGACTTGATTTGAGGATCAAATCCTGCTCCAGAGTTTTTTCTATAAATAGAGGTAATGATAGACATTCCTGTTTGGCATACATCTTGAGCATAAAGGGAAATGGTGGCTGCAATACAGAATATAGTGGGCTTGGGAATTTTATTTGGATAGAGAGTTAAGTCTCCTATTCCTCTGGTTACCACCAGGCGAATGTAGCCATCTACAATTTTGTTTCGTCTGCATGTTTCCACCATTACTTCCTTTAATTCTTCTTTGTTCAAGGGAATGTTGAGCCAAATTGCCTTGGCCCCTTGGTATAAACGATTTAGGTGCTCATGGCATTTAAAGATTTTGCCACTGTAGACTCTAATACCTTCAAAAATTCCATCTCCAAATAGAATACCCTGGTCAAAGACAGATATTTTTGCCTCTGTTTCTTTTACAAATTCACCATTTAGATAAACTGTAAGTTCGTTAGCCATGAATTTTTCTCCATATATTTATTTTTTCAAAATAAAAATTCCTATTTTAATCATCTCTTCTTTGCTGTCTTATTTTGAGGCGGATTAAATTTCCCATTTCTTCTGTGCCCACCGCTTTCATGCCCGGGCTCATGATATCCGCAGTTCGGTAGCCATCGTGTAGCACCTCTGAAACGGCCTGTTCGATAACAGTTGCCTCTTTTTCCAGATTAAAAGAAAGGTGCAACATCATGGCCGCTGAGAGAATAGTTGCAATCGGATTGGCTTTATCCTTTCCTGATATGTCGGGTGCTGAACCATGCACAGGTTCGTACATGCCTAATTTTGTTTCTCCCAGACTGGCTGAAGGCAACATGCCGATGGAGCCTGTAATCATACTCGCTTCGTCAGAAAGAATGTCTCCGAACATATTAGTAGTCAAAATAACATCGAATTGTCTGGGATTTCTTATCAGTTGCATGGCTGCATTATCTACATACATATGGTTAAGATTTATCTCGGGATATCCATTGGCCACTTCAGTAACAACTGATCGCCATAATCTTGAGCTTTCTAGAATATTGGCCTTGTCTACACTGGTTACTTTTTTTTGACGCCGCCCGGCCATTTCTAGGGCAACTTTGGCGATGCGGACAATTTCTTCTTGGCTATAGCATTCAGTATCAAAGGCTTCAATTCCCCTTTCCCTCTTTTTTCTTCCCCGTTTCCCGAAATAAATACCACCTGTTAGTTCCCGAACAATGCAAATATCAATTCCACACTCTACAATCTCCGGTTTTAGAGGGCAGGCATCTTTTAGAGGTTCATGCAGAAAGATGGGTCTAATATTAGCATAGAATTCCAGTTCGCCTCGCAGTCTCAAAAGAGCTTTTTCTGGTCGTTTATTTACTTCAAGGTGGTCCCACTTTGGTCCTCCAATAGCTCCCAGGAGGATCGAGTCACTGTTTTTACAGGCGGAGAGTGAGTCTTCAGGAAGAGGTTCTCCTGAAGCATCTATGGCACAGCCTCCCGCCAATACTTCCCGGAATAAAAATTTATGGTTAAACTTTTCCCCGATTTCTTTAAGCACCAATGTTGCTTGTTTGATTATTTCAGGTCCGATGCCATCTCCGGGGATGATGGCTATCTTAAACTTCATTTTTCCCTCCTGTTCTCCTCTTTATTAAAAGCTTCTTTAATATAATTAATCAGTCCTCCTTTCCTGATAATCCCCTGGATAAAAGCGGGGAAGGTTTCAATTTGGTACAGGCGGTTATTGCTCAAGTTCTTGATAATGCCCGCGCTAAAATCAATTTCTACTTCATCTCCGTCTTTTATATCTTCTGCGGCCTGGCTGCATTCCAGAATAGAGAGGCCGATATTAATTGAATTGCGGTAAAAAATACGGGCGAATGTTTTGGCCAGGACACAGGATATGCCAGCCGCTTTAATAGCTAAGGGTGCATGTTCTCTGGAAGAACCGCTTCCAAAATTATGGCCAGCAACAATTATGTCTCCAGGCTTTACTTTTTCTCTAAAAGAAGGATCTATGCCTTCAAAGCAGTGTTCAGCCAGTTCTTTAGGATTGAAGGTGTTTAAATATCTGGCTGGAATTATAGCATCAGTATCAACATTATCGCCGTATTTAATAACTTTGCCTTTTATTTTCATCCTGAGGTCCTCCTAAAAAGGCAGTTTTGGTCGTTTTTTAATCTTTTCTGGGTCGGTAATGATTCCTGTTATGGCTGAGGCTGCAGCCACCGCAGGATTGGACAGATATACTTCAGATTCCGGGTGACCCATTCTTCCTCTAAAATTGCGATTGGTAGTGGCTACTGCTCTTTCGCCCTTTGCCAGGACTCCCATATGTCCTCCCAGGCAGGGTCCGCAGGTCGGTGTGCTCACAGCCGCACCGGCCTGGATAAAGGTCTTAATCAAGTTTTCTTCCAGTGCCTGCAGGTAAATTTTCTGCGTGCCCGGAATGATAATCAAACGGACATTCTTGGCAACTTTATTTCCTTTTAATATCTGAGCGGCTGTTCGCAAATCTTCTAATCTTCCGTTGGTACAGGAACCAATTACGACTTGATCAATTGGAGTGTGACCGATTTCATCTACAGTAACTGTATTCTGAGGTGAATGGGGCAGGGAGATGGTTGGCCGCAAACTACTAAGGTTTATTTCGTAAACTTTTTCATAGGAAGAATCATCATCGGGCTCGTAAATCGTAAATTTCTCTGATAAGCATGTTTTTAAATAATCCCGTGTTTTATCATCTACAGGGAAGATTCCATTTTTTCCTCCAGCCTCCACAGCCATATTGGCTATGGTGAAGCGGGAATCCATTGACAGGTATTTTAGTCCTTCACCTGAAAATTCCATTGATTTATATCGCGCTCCATTAACACCAATTAAACCTATGATGTGGAGAATGATATCTTTCCCGCATACGAAATGCGGAGGCCTTCCTTTCAAGACAAATTTCAAGGCTGAGGGAACTTTGAACCAGCATTTTCCAGTGGCCATAGCTGCCGCCATATCAGTACTTCCTACACCTGTGGCGAAGGCTCCCAAGGCTCCGTAAGTACAGGTGTGGGAGTCAGCGCCTATTATCAATTCTCCAGGAGCAATCAACCCTTTTTCTGGCAACAAAACATGTTCGATACCCATCTCTCCCACATCAAAAAAGTTAATGATGCCTTTTTCTTTGACAAATTCCCTGATCATTTGGCACTGTTGGGCTGCTTTAATATCTTTATTGGGGGTGAAGTGATCAAGGACAATGGCAATTTTATCTCTGGAAAATACATGTTCTAGGCCAATTCTTGAGAATTCTTTAATAGCTATAGGAGAGGTGATGTCGTTGCCCAAAACTAAATTGATATCTGTCTGAATTAGTTGCCCAGCTTTTACTTCATCTACTTCCGCATGGACTGCTAATATTTTTTGACTCATAGTCATTCCCATCGTTAGACTCCTCCTCCTGAAATTTAAACAAACACTTTGAACTTTTTTTCGATATCTTTAATTAATTTATATTCAATAGAATCGAGCAGAGCCAAACAACTGGCCTCTATGATATCGGTCGAAACGCCAACAGTAGTCCAGTTCTCTTGGCCATCTGTGGATTCTATTAATACCCTTACTTTAGCTGCCGTAGCTTTTCCAGGATTTAGCACCCTCACTTTGTAATCAGTTAAACGCATTTCTTTAAGTTCTGGATAAAATACTTCCAATGCTTTGCGCAGGGCTTGATCCAGAGCATTAACTGGTCCATTTCCTTCCGAAGCTGTGATTTCTTCCTGGCCATCCACCTTGACTTTGATAATAGCCGAAGAGCTGATACTGCTGTTTTGTATGGGTTGTCCATCAATAATGGTGAAGCTTTCCAGGTGAAAGAGAGGTTTGTACTTTCCCAAATATTTGCGTACTCTAAGTTCAAAGGAAGATTCAGCTGCTTCAAATTGATAACCTTCATATTCCAGTTCTTTCAAGAGTTCAATAATGCGCTGGGTTTCTTTTGAGCTTTTTTGAAGCTCGGGGCTGATTTTTTGAATTTTATTCAAAACAGTACTTCTGCCTGATACTTCAGACATCAAAAATCGCCTTTCGTTACCTACTTCTTCTGGTTGAATGTGTTCAAATGAACGAGTGTCTTTGAGCATGGCATCAATATGCATCCCTCCCTTATGAGCAAAGGAGCTTTTGCCTACATAGGGAAGATTATTATTAAGCCTGATGTTGGAAATTTCGGCCACATAGCGGGCTGTGGGTGTGAGACGTTTCATTTTATTTTTAGGGAGGCACATGTAGCCTTTTTTTAGTTGAAGATTGGGAATGACTGATGAAAGATTGGCATTACCGCATCTTTCTCCAAAGCCAATTAATGTTCCCTGAACCTGGGTTGCACCAGCTTCAACTGCTGTCATCGAATTAGCCACAGCCAGCCCGCTGTCATTGTGACAGTGAATTCCAATGGGCAGCGAAAATTTTTTAACTACTTTTTTTGTCATTTCGTTCACTTCTGGGGGCAGGGTGCCTCCATTGGTGTCGCAGAGGACTAACCAGTTTGCTCCTGCCTCAGAGGCTGCCTTGAGAGTCTCTAAGGCATATTCTGGATTTGATTTCATGCCATCAAAAAAATGTTCTGCATCAAAAATCACTTCCTTATCTTTTTCTATAAAAAAGCTTATTGTTTCTTTTATAATTTCCAGGTACTCAGCCAGGGTCGTTTTGATTATGCGCTCTACATGAAAATCCCAGCTTTTCCCGAAGATAGCCACCACGCGTGTATTTGCTTTTAATAAAGCCTGGAGAGCGACATCTTCTTCTTTTTGGAGGGTGCAACGCTTAGTACTGCCAAAAGCAACAATCTTTGCCTTTTTTGTTTTGTTTTTTTCTATTTGACTGAAAAATTCCAGATCTTTGGGATTTGAACTAGGGTTGCCAGCTTCAATGTAGTCTATCCCCAACCCATCCAGTGCCTTGATAATCTTCCATTTATCTTCTACAGAATAAGAGATTCCTTCTGCTTGAGCTCCGTCTCTTAAGGTAGAATCAAAGATTGCTATCTTTTTTGACATTTTTTACCTCCTCAAGGTTTTCTTTACTAAGAAGCTTGTTGACTGCATGGAGATAAGCCTTAATACCGGCTTTGACCACATCAGTACTCAGTCCTCTTCCCAATATAACCTGGTTGTCTTTACGAACTTTTACTACTACTTCTCCCTGGGCGTCTTTGCCACTGGTTACTGATTGAACCCTGTAATTTTCTAATTTCAAAGAAAGGCCTGTTATCTTTTCTACAGCTTTAAAAGCTGCATCCATGGGACCATCTCCTATAGCTGCTTCTTCTCTGGCCTTATTATTCCTGCTTAATTTGATATTGGCTGTAGATGTTATGGTATTGCCACAGTTGATAATAAATCTCTCCAGTTTATAAATTTGGGGAGTATTTGCGTACTTATTATGAATTAAAGCCTCTAAATCCCAGTCTGAAACTGCTTTCTTTTTATCAGCTAATTCTTTGAATGCTTTGAAGGTTTTATCCAGATCTTCTTTGGAAAGGGAATATCCAAGTTTCTTCAATCTCTCTTTAAAGGCGTGGCGGCCTGAATGTTTACCCAAGACGATTTTATTCTCAGAAAGGCCAATTGATGAAGGTGACATTATTTCGTAGGTGCTTTGTTTCGATAGTACTCCATGCTGGTGGATCCCTGCCTCATGAGCAAAAGCATTAGAGCCAACAATGGCTTTATTGGGAGGGATAGGAATACCTATGAAAGTACTGACCAGCTTGCAGGAGCGATAAATTTGGGATGTTTCCACCCTACTGTCCAAATGAAACAAATCTTTTCTTGTCTGAAGAGCCATTACAATTTCCTCTAAAGCAGCATTGCCTGCTCTTTCCCCAATACCATTTATAGTGCATTCTAACTGAGTGGCTCCTGCTTGGGCAGCAGCCAGGGTGTTGGCTACAGCCAGCCCTAGGTCATTGTGACAGTGAACCGAAATTTCTGCTCGATAGATGTTAGGAACATTTTCTTGTACGTTCTTTATAAGACGCGAGAATTCCTCAGGTGTGGAGTATCCCACCGTGTCGGGAATGTTTATCACCCTGGCCCCAGCCGCCACCGCTTTTTCCAATACTCTGTATAAAAATTCAGTTTCGCTCCTAGTGGCATCTTCAGCCGAGAACTCCACTTCCTCACAGAGATTTCGGGCATGCTTTACCATTTGTTTTGTTGCTTCAAGAACCTCATCCTCTGACATTTTCAATTTATATTTCATATGGATAGGAGAAGTAGCTATAAAAGTGTGTATTCTCGGTCTTTGTGCTTTTTTTAATGCTTCCCAGGCAATCTCAATATCTTTTGGTAAGGCTCGAGCCAGAGAAGCCACCCTACATTCCTTAATATTTTCGGCGATTGTCTTGACCGCTTCAAAATCTCCTTTAGAAGCAGCTGCAAAACCTGCTTCAATAACATCTACTTTCAGCCGTTCTAATTGTTTGGCTACCTCGTTCTTTTCTTTTAAATTCATACTGCATCCAGGAGATTGCTCTCCATCTCTTAAGGTTGTGTCGAAAATTTTAATCTGCTTCTTCATGGCCGCTTTCCCTTTTATTCGAAATTTTAATTTTTACCTTATTAAATTTTTTTCAATGCTTTTTGGCTGTCGGCGATTCCCGTCTTTCAATTTGTTTTCATTCTTCATTTCTTTTTCCTCAAAAATTCAAAATAGACCTTCCTTATAATAGAAAGAGCCCCATTCTTTGTGCAGAAAAGCCAAGAAAGAGGCTTTTCTAGGATAATATCAAGATTTCAGGGGGATTATTAAGGAAGGCTATTTGACATGTCTGAGATGAAGAAAAATTATAGGATTGAACTTTTTCTTTGGCTTTCATCTCAGGACATCCATCTTCATTCAAATTACCTAAATTTAGCCGTAAATTATATAATCTTTTTTTATTATGTCAAGAGTTTTCTTTGAAAAAGTTCCCGCATTTTTTCCAATTCCACTTGTCAATCTGGGTAATTTGTAGATATAAAATAAGTTAACCCTTTTTTAACTTAATTTTTGCGCGAACTCCAGGTGAAGACCTGAATCCTTTGTGTGTAAACAACACTATTAGACTTATTCTATGATGTTTTCTCTTTTTTGTAGGTTTCTCGTTGACCGGACGTGTTTTTTGTGTATACCATTAATGGTGAAGTTGCTTTGAGGGGAGAAATTTGAGGAGCGGAGGAAAAATCACAATCAACAGAAAAAATAAATTCTTATCCTCCCGCCTATCCCGCATGAACAGATTGTGCTTAACATCAATCTTGAGCAGATCGGAGCCAAATCCCGGATGATAGATGGAGTGGGAGCCAACGGTCCTTCATCCCAGGAAGAGATTCTCAGGGCGCACAAAGGAAGAATAAAGGAATTTCACTCCAGTTTGATGACATTGGAGATACGGTTCATGTGATCAGCGGCAGCGATACCTTGAGTTTTTACCAGAAAGGGCTTCCAGCCATTCTCTTGGGTTCCGGAGGTTTTCCGGAGAACCACACTCCCAATGATAATCTTGATTTGATCGATTATGAGCATCTAAAAAGAGCCGCTCTTTTCGTACTAGATTATCTCAAGGAGTTAGGCAACAATCATTAGGTGAGGGGACATATGGAAAAAGCAAAAATAAAGCGGGTATTTGTTTTCCTTTTCTTTACTTTTATCTTATCGTGGGGTTTTGATTGGCTGGTTATGGGCCTTGGAGGACCCGGCACTTTCCGCAGTATGAGAATGAATCCATGGGGCATGCTTGTCCCTGCTCTGGTTGCCATTGTTCTCCAGATGTTTTTCTATAAAGACAGCCCCATATATTATCAAACCTATAAAGAAAAGCCGCGCTGGATTTTTTTGGGTTTCATAATCCTCACTATACTTTATGGAATATTGACTCTTTGTGCTGTATTTAACCCGGAATCCGGGCAGATCTTCCAGGGCCTTGGAGCCCTGTTGTATACACTTTGGATTCTAGGGGTGTTTTTTATACGCAGTCAAAGCGATGAGGGGGCCTTTGAACGGGCCGGATTGAAGCTGGGAAATATGAAGATAGCGCAGCGTTTTATAGGGGGTATTCTGCTGTTTTTCCTGCTGCAGGCTGGTTTTAATCTCATTTTCAAGCTGGGTCCTTTTGTGGGCAGGGCTGAACGCATATACGGCCTGCCCATCCCTTCATCTTTATATATTCCGGCCCTGATCGTTCTTTTTGTTCTGGTTGCTGTTATCGGAGTGCCCTTAAGCGGGATAGCCGGCGTATTCGGTGAGGAGTACGGCTGGCGCGGTTTTTTGCAGTCTGAATTAACCAAATTGGGGAATCTCAAAGGTGTTTTATTGGTTGGCCTGATCTGGGGAATTTGGCATTTTCCCATTATTTTAAGAGGCATCCATACCTATCCGCCGTCTGTTTTGGGTCTTTTTTTAGGGGTGGTATTTTTTGTATTATGGGGAATCATTCAGGGTTATGCGGTGATCAAAACCGGAAGCATCTGGGTTGCTGCCTTTATGCACGGCCTTGTGAACAGTGTGTACGGTTTTATGCTTTCGTATGTGGTGAGACCTGAAAACAGGATTTTTTCTTTCGGGCTGGGAATTTACGGATTAGTCTGTCTCCTGATTGTGGTGGGATGGATTCTCCGGGATCCGATTTGGAAAAAAGAAAACAAAGGTATATAGCTTAGGGGTCAGACCGACTTATCTTATTAATAAAGAAAAAGATAGCTTTAGATTTGATTTAATTATGGCGCCTAGAGCGCGTTTTCTGGGGTAAAATAAGGTTTGTAACGAGCTTTTGCCTCATGGAGAATATGTAAATCCCCCCTCCTTTCTATTCTTCGGGCTCTAGCCTTTATTCCACTCCCCTTCTTTATTTTTTCTAAAAAAGATGGGCTTCCCACAGCAACACTCTCTGTCCATTTTTTATCTCTTTTAAGATAAAGATCTGTTTTAACCGCATTTTCAATTACCCATTGTCTGTAATCAATTAGGTCTTTCAAATTATTAAAAGAGAATAGCTGTAGCAAGCTTCGGGTATCGAGCACAGTATAGCGTTCTCTCCTGCTTATTAACTCAGAGTAACCACAATGGACCCATTGCCGTGGATGATTAACAACCCCAGTTCGGACCATATTAAGG
>CAZEQD010000045.1:0-16542 GCA_964514305.1 uncultured Eubacteriales bacterium | reverse complement strand
AATAATTTTATCTAAAGGAGGCTTAAATGAAGGTGATACCTTTGTATGATCGAGTTCTTCTTAAGCGCTTAGAAGAAAAAGAAGTTAGAAAAGGTGGAATAATCATTCCTGACACAGCTAAAGAAAAACCCCAAGAAGCAGAAGTTATTGAAGTTGGAAATGGCAAGGTGGGTAAGGATGGTAAAACTATTCCTCTCGAAGTTAAGAAGGGCGACAGAGTTCTAATTGGGAAATTCAGCGGAACCGAAGTAGAAATTGATGGCGAAGAACATGTGATCGTCCGCGAAGAAGAAATCTTGGCTAAAATCACCTAATTTTGTAAAAAGGAGGAAAAATGGCTAAACAAATTACTCTCGGTGAAGAAGCAAGACAGGCCCTATTAAAAGGTGTTAATGCCTTAAGTAATGTCGTTAAAGAAACTTTAGGGCCTAGGGGAAAGAATGTTATCTTAGAGAAAAAATTTGGTTCTCCAACCAGCACCAAAGACGGCGTTACTGTAGCTAAAGAAGTAGAACTTAAAGAACCCCTGGAGAATATGGGAGCTCAGCTGGTTAAGGAAGTTGCTTCCAAGACTTCTGATGTGGCTGGTGACGGCACCACTACCGCTACTGTTTTGGCTCAGAGTATTTATGGCGAAGGTTTGAAGTATGTTACCGCTGGAGCTAACCCCAATTTGATTAAGAAAGGAATTGATAAAGCTGTAGAAAAAGTGGTTGATGGGCTTAAAAAGATGAGCAAGGAAGTTAGCGGAGAGAAAATTGCTCAGGTAGGCGCTATCTCAGCTAATAACGATGAATCCATCGGCAAAATAATTGCTGAAGCTATGGATAAAGTTGGTAAAGACGGAGTTATAACTGTAGAAGAAGCTAAAGGCTTAGAGACGACCATGGAGATAGTAGAAGGAATGCAGTTTGACCGCGGTTATCTTTCGCCCTATTTCATCACTGACCCTGATAGAATGGAATGCGTCCTGGAAAATCCTCTGATCCTTCTCCATGAGAAAAAAATCAGCAATTTAAGAGAATTCTTACCTTTACTCGAGAATGTAGCTAAAATGGGAAAGCCCTTGCTGGTTATTGCTGAAGAAGTTGAAGGTGAGGCTCTGGCCACGCTGGTGGTCAACAAATTAAAGGGAACTTTCCATTGTGCTGCTGTTAAAGCCCCTGGTTTTGGAGATCGCCGCAAGGCTATGTTGGAGGATATTGCTATCCTAACTGGTGGACGAGTCATTACCGAAGATATAGGGGTTAAGCTGGAAAATGTTGGCATCGATTGGTTGGGAGAAGCGAAAAAAGTTGTTATTGATAAGGATAACACAACCATCGTCGAAGGCAAGGGAAAGCAGGAAGATGTTCAAGCCCGAATCAAGCAGATCAGGACTCAAATTGAGGAAACCACCTCTGACTATGATCGAGAAAAGCTTCAAGAAAGATTGGCCAAGATGGTTGGAGGAGTAGCATTAATCAGAGTGGGAGCAGCTACAGAGACTGAACTTAAGGAAAAGAAGGCTCGAGTTGAGGATGCTATGCATGCTACCAAAGCAGCCGTAGAAGAGGGGATAGTACCCGGTGGAGGAGTAGCGCTCTTAAGGTGCCAGAAGGCCCTGGATAATCTTAAGTTTGACGATGACCAACAAATAGGGGTGAGCATTATTAAAAGAGCGTTAGAAGAGCCGATGAGGCAAATCGCTGACAATGCTGGTCACGAAGGTTCCATTGTTGTCGAAAAAGTAAGGGAGTTGGATCAGGATATGGGCTTTAATGCTTTAACCGAAAAATATGAAGACCTGATGAAAGCAGGCGTTGTTGACCCGACTAAAGTTGTCCGCACTGCCCTCCAGAATGCAGCCAGTATTGCTGGGTTGTTGTTGACTACAGAAGGCCTGGTTTCTGAAATTCCAGAAGAAGAGAAAGGACCAAAATATCCACCCCCGCCGAGCGATATGTATTGAGCAGAAAAAGCTAGATAAAACAAAAAGTTAGGCCTCAGGCTTTAAGCTTGAGGCCTTTCTTTTTTTTATGCCTCTTCTATGGTATAAATTACTGATGTGTTTAAATTATTTGACCGCTACTTAATCAAAGAATTAATCCCTCCTTTTTTCCTTGGTCTTCTTATTACCACTTTTGTCTTTTTAATGAATGAGATTCTTCTTCTTTCAGAAATATTTATAACCAAAGGTGTTCCTTTTGAAACGACCCTGAACATTCTTATCTATCTTATCCCTTCGATTATTGCTTTTACTCTGCCCATGTCTGTCTTAATGGGCGTTCTGGGGGGCCTAAGCCGCCTTTCTTCTGATTCGGAAATAATGGCCTTTAAAACCTTGGGCATAAGTTATAAAAGATTGTTGCGGCCGATATTTATATTTTCTTTGGTAGGCTGGCTGCTGACTTCTTTTTTAACTCTTTACCTTGCTCCCCGGGCCAATTACAAATGGGTCCAGACTTTATCTCAGTCAGTGCTGGCTAAGGTTCAGCTTGAAATTAATCCCCGGGAATTTAATGAATCAATTCCCAATATAATTATATTTATTCAAGACATTTCTCCTGATAAAAACTGGCAAAATATTTTCCTCTACCTTAGCCGCAACCGTAAAGAACCAAAGGTAATCCTGGCCAGGAAGGGAAGGCTCAATTTTTATCCTAAAAAGAAAAGGGCTATTATGGAACTATCTGAGGGAACAGTTCATTCTTATCCTGAAGATGATCCAGAGAAATATAGTATAACAACTTTTAAAAAACTTGATGAGGAGATAAATGTGGAAAGCCTTTTTCCTTCGCTTTATAAAAAAAAGAGAGTTAGAGAAAAGGATATTAAAGAGCTCATTCAAGATCTTAGCCTCCTCAGAAGAGACTTAAAAGTTAAGCCAGATAACGAAGAAAATAAGTTAATTATTCAACAAACAAAAAGAAATTATATTTCTCATTGGGTCGAAATTCATAAGAAATTTGCTCTTTCCTTTGCCTGTTTAGTCTTTGCTTTCTTAGGCCTTCCTCTTGGAGCTTACACCCGCAAAGGCGGTCGAACCAGTGGGTTTACTATAAGTTTGGCTATTATTTTAATTTATTATGTTTTGATTACTGCAGGAGAAAAGATGGCCATGGAGGGCCAAATATCAGCCTGGGTTGGTATGTGGGGTCCTAATATTATTCTGGCCGGAGTGGGGCTTTATTTATTCACTAAAGCTTTACAAGAAAAAGCTCTCTTTTCATGGTTATCTTTTCTTAAGAACCTGAGAATGAAGAATCCTTTTTCTTTTCCCCAAAAGAAGGCAGCTGGCAAAGGCCCTCGCCTCTCCCTCCGTTTCCCTAATATCTTGGACCGCTACTTACTCCGTAAATATTTACTTATTTTCACTCTCGTTTTTCTTACTCTTCTTTTAATTTTAATCATTATCACTTTTTTTGAACGGATTGATAATGTTTATGAACATAACAAACCGATTTGGATGTTGCTTGAATTTATTCGGTATAATATTCCAGGGTTCATCCACTATATCCTGCCTGTAGCTGCCCTCACGGCTACCCTTTTATCATTGGGGCTCTTAACTAAATCCAATGAAATAACAGCCATGAAAGCTTGTGGTCTTAGTTTGTATCGAATTATTATACCGGTTATATTAATGGGCATTGTGGCCAGCTTCTGTTCTTTCTACCTTCAAGAAAGAGTTCTTCCTTATGCCAACAAGAGAGCCGAGGAGGTCTGGAATAAAATAAACGATGTCCCTCCTCGAAGCTATGGCTATTTGGATCGACGCTGGGTTTTAAATCAGGAAAAGAATAGAATTTATAATTACAATTATTTCGATCCAGAACGCTCTGTTTTTAGTCAGCTTTCAATCTACGATATCGATCTTTCTTCTTGGTTTCTAAAGAGGCGGATTTACTCTGAAAAAGGAGTTTTAGAAGATCACCAGCTCGATCTTATTAACTGCTGGCTGCGGGAATTTAAGCAGGGCTTTCCTCTAAAATATAAAAAAAGCTCGGAACTTAAGTTATCCCCGGTAGAAGAGAAGAGCTATTTTTTAAAAGAATGGAAAGAACCAGATCAAATGAGCTACCAGGAGCTTCGCCGTTATACGAGAGATGTGGAGAAGATGGGTTTTGCCACAGCTAAGTTTAAAGTAGCTTTAAATTATAAACTCTCTTTTCCTTTGGCCAGTTTAATTATGACTCTGCTCGGAATCCCTTTTGCTTTTTCTATGGGTAAAAAAGGGGCCTTAGTCGGGATAGGTTTAAGTCTGGCAATTGCCGCTGTCTACTGGGGCGCCATAGGCCTCTTTAAAAGCTTAGGGGATGTCAGCTATTTAAATGCTTTTTTAGCAGCCTGGAGTCCAGATCTAATATTCAGCCTTATAGCTATTTACTTGATTTTCACTTTAAGGACTTAAAAAGCCTAAAAGGTGAGAAGTAAAGAGCAAGAAGAAGAAGGGTTACATTTTATATTTGCCGAAGTCTTTAGGCTTTAGATTCTCCAGCCATTTCTTGAGTTTCTCTGAATCCTCAAGGTCTTCTTCAAATTTTAGGCTGTGGGCTTTTTTGACCACTTCTTCCTCGACAAAGATAGGCGAATTCATTCTTAAAGCTAGAGCTATAGCGTCGGAAGGACGGGAGTCAATAATTAGACTGTGATCTTGATAGCGGCAGTAAATTAAAGCGTAGAAGGTATTATCTCTGACATCGTTTACCACAATTTTTTCGATGGAAATACTAAGTTTATCCAGGAAATTTTTAAGAAGATCATGGGTCATTGGCCGAGGAGTAGCTATATTTTCGATTCTGAGAGCAATGGCGTTAGCTTCAAAGACACCGATCCATATAGGAAGCATACGCTGGTGGTGGACATCTTCAAGGACGACGATGGGCATTTTTGAAATAGGATCAACTACTAATCCCTTTATTTTCATTTCAATTTCCATGGCTCTCTCCTCTCTTAACTTTAATATAAAACCTGGGTAAATAGTTGTCAAGAAGAGGCTGGATTATTTAGCTTTGGCAAGAAGCCATTGACCTGCTCAGGTTCATGGCGATAATGGGTGTCTGAAGTTGAAAAAAGGAACATCGTATTAAAAATTACTTCTTTAATTATAACTTATGGGGATTAAGAGGGTGATTATTATTTATTTTGTATTGCTTATAAGTTTTTCTATATGGCCGGCCAAGCCGGCAATAGTCAACAAGTCCCCTTTTATTATTTTCTCTTGGGCTGTGGGGATGGTTATGGTTTGAGGAGGATATTTTCTTTTTATAAGCAGGACATCTATTCGGTAGCGAGCTTTTAAATTTAATTCTTTTAAGGTCTTATCCCAAAAGGTTGGCGGAGCTTCTATTTCCATGATGGTATAACCATGGCCAATATCGAAAGCTTTTGTCTGGTCAGTGAATTTAAGCTTTCTTATCAAGCCTGAGGTAGCTTCTTTTTTGGCAATTTCATGGTTGTAAGCTTCGATAACATCTTTTCTTTTGATAACTCCTATTATTTTTTGATTCTTGACAACAGCTATTTCAGCCACATCTTCCCGGCCAAAAATTTCCATAGCTTTTTCTAGATTATTCTCGTAATCGAGATAAATGCCAGGCACAGCCAGATCCTGAGCAATAATGAAAGAATCAAGCAGATCCTTCTGGAGGACTAATTTCTTGAGTTGGTTGAGGGAAAAGCAGCCTACATAGTTATTATTTTTATCTATAATCTGAAAAGAATAGTGTTTGCCTCCAAGGGCATGATCGACAATGCGACCTACATGCTCGGTGTTGTAGAAGACTTGATAATCTTGGCTGATAAAATCTTTCACATAAAGGGAGCGAAGAATATTTAGTTCTCTTCCCTCTTTAAAAAGAATACCCTTAAGCTTAAGTTTCATGGTATAGATAGAGGCATCCTTGAGGCTGACAGCAATCAAGGAAGCAATAATACAGGAGAGCATCAAGGGCAGGATGATTTTGTAATCGTTGGTTAATTCGAAGATGATGACAATAGCTGTAATTGGAGCGTGAGTAGCTGCGGCTGTGACCGCGCCCATGCCCACTAAGGCGAAAGCACCAGGGGAAGAAATAGCGCTGGGAAAGTAATGGTGAAAGATAGAGCCGATGAAATTTCCGGTCATGGCCCCCATAAAGAGAGAAGGAGCAAATATCCCGCCTGAGCCTCCTGAGCCTAAGGTGAGGGAGGTTCCAAGGATTTTAGCCAGGATGAGAGCAAAGGCCAGCCAGAAGCCGATCTGGTTGCGGAGACAAGCATCCATGGCTTCATAGCTTACGCCAAATATTTGAGGGAAACCAAGGCCTATGGCTCCGACCATAAGCCCTCCAATAGCTGGCTTTAATAAGGGATGAAGACGAAGATGATCGAACTTATATTCGAGGAAATAAAGAAGCTCAACAAAGGCTATGGCCACCAAACCGCTAAGGACGCCCAGCAGGATATAGGGTCCAATTTCCCAGACAGAGATAAGGGTGTATTTGGGCACCGTAAAGGCAGCGAAGTCGCCGATTATCAGCCTTGAGGTTAAGGTTGAAATTACTGAAGCAATAATAATGGGGCTGAAGGAAAAGACCCCAAATTCTCCCAGAATGACTTCGACTCCAAACAGAGCCCCAGCGATGGGGGCATTAAAAGTAGCTCCGATGCCAGCTCCGGCTCCAGCAGCTACCAGAGTTCGCATTTCCCGCTGGCTTATGCCGAAGAGCTGGCTCAAAGTGGAAGCAAAGCTGGCACTTATTTGGACAATAGGGCCTTCTCTTCCCGTGGAACCGCCAGAGCCTATACAGATGGAAGAAGCCAAGGCTTTAACCACTCCCACCTGGTTTCTAATGCGGCCCCCATGGAAAATTAAAGCTTCCATGATTTCTGGAACGCCATGGCCTTTGGCTTCGCGAGCTCCATAGTAAACTAAAGGACCTACCAGCAGCCCTCCCACAGCCGGGATGAGTACGGTCAGATACCAGCGTTGGGAAGAGACTGCTTCCAGAATATTGGGAGCTTGCCAAAACTGGGTTTGAAAGAAATGGATCATAATTTTGAAAGCCACCGAAGCCAGACCGGCAATCAAACCTACGGCTACAGCCATAAGGGGCAAGCGAATATGAGTGTTAAATTCTTTTTTTCCTAAAGCCATTATCTAAAGTTTCTGCTTTTATAAAATGAGTGCAATTAGGAATGCAATAGATAATTTGATCTAAATTATATATTTAAAATAGCTTCAGCTGCTGTTCGCTTTCTTGGGCTGAGGCATCGCTCTCAAAGAGGCTTATTTGGCCGTAACAGCCGTCATGTCCAGGGATGATTTTTAACTTGCCTTTTCTCATCCTATCTACTCCAGCACTTACTTTAAGTGGCGTCAACCGTCCTAAGTCTTGGATGGGGATTTCGGTTAGAATTTGATGCTCATTGCCTAACTCGTGGATAAAGTGAAAATAAATATCCCAGACGCTCTTACATTCAGCCGTTTTATTGATGGCTTGAGCGATTATTTCATTAAGAGGAATAAGATTCTTAAATGGAATTTTTTGAAGTGGTGACTCGCCAGGCTGGCGATCCGCCAGCTCTTCTACTCTATGCATTACTCCTATGGTCAATTTCCTGCCGCAGCGGGGACAAATGTATCTATGCTGAATAGTTTCCTGAGGAGAGAAAATAATACCGCATTTTCGATGACCATCAAAATGGTATTTCCCTTCCTGGGGGAAAAATTCTACGGTATAAAGAAATTTATCAGGATCTTTGCTTTTTAGGGCTTCAACCAGTCCTTTGAAACTGAAGTCTGTATCAAAGACATTGGCCTCCCGCCCTATACGGGAAGGCGAATGGGCATCAGAGTTGGAGACAAGAGTATATTTATCTAAGCTGGAAAGGCGCCAGTTCATAGCCGGATCTGAGGAAAGGCCTGTTTCCAGGGCAAAGATAAAAGGTGTCATCTCTTCAAAGCATTCTTCGATGGAGTCAAAGCCTGAGTTAGCCCCAAAAATAGAAAACCAGGGTGTCCAAATATGAGAAGGAATGATTACACATTGGGGGCAAATATCAGCCACAATTTTGACAAAAACTTTAGCATCCAGTCCCAAAATAGGCCGTCCATCAGAACGAAGATTTCCTAAGCCGGCCAGCTTGCGGTTCAGTTTATCCACTGAGGCAAAGTCAGGGGCAATAGTTAAAAGATGAATTTTTCTGACCTTTCCTTTTTTGGAGTAGATGAAGCTGATCTCTGTTGACAGAATGAAAAACACATCATCAGGAGAGACGGTAATTCCTTTCAGATAATCATTAGCGGGCGGAATTATATTTTTTAGGCGGAAAAAGCCGTTGCCGGCAGGCCGGAGTTTTTCCCGAATAAGAAATAGCCATTCTGGATGGGTGAAATCGGCTGTCGCTAAGAGGCGAATTCCTTTTATTTTTGCCCAGTAAGCCAGGGTATCAAGGATCATATCACGCGAAGTTGCTCGCGAGAATTTAGAGTGAATATGAAGATCGGCGACGAATTTCATGGTAAATTAAACTAAAGTTTAAAAGATATAGAGGCAGTTTTCAAGGGAAAACTAAGCGGATGGATTGATTTTTTTAAAAATTTTATAAAGTTGATGTTCATTAAAATTGATGAGAAAATTAACAATAAATATCCAATTTTATCATCAGTAGAAGGGATTTTTAGAGTTGATGATAGACTGAATAGCTAGTATAGAGAACGCTCGGTTCTTAAGCGAGACTTGAGGTGGGAAAGAGAAAAGAGAGGTAGATTAAGCCAGAGTAAGAAGTTGTATTATCCAAAAAATTGAATTTATCCAAAAAATTGAATTTTTAAGAGGTATTTTAATTACTGAGTATATTTTTAACTAATTGATTTTATTATAATTAAATATACTGGCTAATTTGGCACGGAAATTGCTAAAAACTTATGTGTTATTATATATTATTTGGAGGAGGTGATAAATAGGAAAGATAAAAATTAAAACTGTTGATTATTAAGGTGGAGTGAAATTTTCACTCTAGGGCAAAGGCTAATTTAATTGCCTCGAAAAGAGGAAATTCAAAAAGGAGGAAGGCTTGAAAAAAGTCTTAAGTTTAATTTGCTTACTTCTGATGGTGGGAGTTTTCAGTTATGCCCAGGAATTCGGAAGTATAAAAGGAACAGTTAGTGATGCTGAGGGTGCTCCTCTTCCTGGAGTAACGGTGACTCTGACTGGTTCAAAGATTGTAACTATGACTGCTATAACCTCAGAAGGTGGCCATTTCAGGTTTTTGAATTTGCCAGTTGCCAGCGATTATACTTTAAAGTGTGAACTACCTGGATTTGAAACACTTACCCGGGAGAAACTTGTCGTTTCATTTGGAATGGATGTTACACTTGATATTACCCTCAAGCAGAAAGCTCTTGAAGAGGAAGTAATAGTTGTTGGAGAAACGCCTGTCATTGATACCAAAAAGACTCAGGTTGGAGTAAATATCACAGAAGAGATGATTATGAGTCTGCCTACATCTCGAGACCCTTGGACTATAATGACGCTAGTTCCTGGGATGCTCATCGATAGAGAAGACGTCGGTGGTAACGAAGGCGGACAGCAGTCTGATTACTACGGCCATGGATCATCTGGTTCATCAAACACCTGGAATATTGATGGAGCTAATGTCACTGATAATTCGGCTTTAGGAGCGGCTCCTGCCTATTATGACATTTCCGGTTATGAAGAGTTGCAGATCAATTATGGTAATAATGACATTAAATCTCAGACAGGCGGAGTTCAGATCAATATGATCAGCAGACGCGGTGGCAATAATTATTCTGGCAATTTCCATCTGGATGCAGAGAGAAAAGAATGGCAGTCTGACAACGTTCCTGATTCTCTGAAAGATATCGGTTATTCCGCGGCTGGTGTCAACAAAATCTATCTCTATGGAGCCAACTTCGGTGGTCCTATTCTTAGGGATAAAGCCTGGTTTTATGGTTCTTGGGGAATTCGAGACATTGATTCTCTGACTTTAGCCGGCACTCATGATAAGACCTGGTTGGTGGCTGGATACGCCAAATTAAATGTCCAGCTTAGTCAAACTACCACCTTGGAAGGTTTTCTTGAGTATGACAACAAGCTCAAGTGGGGAAGATCTAACTGGGGCTATACAGTTCAGGGGTCGGAGACTCTCTGGAATCAAGATGGGCCTGGCTATACCTGGAAAGGTGAAATTACCCAGATGTTTGGCAACCTCTTTCTTGATTTCAAGACCCTTTATATTAATAGTGGCTTTGCCTTGCATCCTGTTCAAGGACCCAGAACTCCTGATGGCTCAGGGAATTACTTGGTTAGATCTTATTATCCTACCTTTTACGCCTCAGGCAATATAGATGATTATGGTTGTGACAGGAATCAGTTAAATATCAACTTCACTGGAAATTATTTTGCCGAAGGAATACTGGGTGGCGACCACGAGATAAAATTTGGAGTTGATTATGTGACAGCCACGGTGACCACTTATGATTTATACGAAGGTAATCTTTCTTTAGCTTATTGGGGACCTGATCCTTCTCTGCCTACTGGCGAATGGTGGGAAGCCTGGCTTGTAAGGGATTATTACATCAATGAATGGTTTGCCCGTTATTCTGCCTTTATTCAGGATACCATGACTTTCGGTAAGCTGACAGTTAATGTGGGAGTGCGTTACGATCAGGAACAATCTAAGGTTAAAGACGAAACTCAGCCCGCTTCTCCCTGGCTGCCTCAATATATGCCTGAACTTAAAATTGATGAGTTTGATCCTGGCGTCAAGTGGAAAGTGTTTTCTCCTCGAGTAAGTTTAATCTATGACATCTTTGGCACCGGAAAAGATGTTTTGAAGTTATCTTTAGCCCGTTATGGGACTCAATCCGGCTTTAACCTGGCAGATTTTCCTAACCCCATTGGCTGGACAGAAATCGATGTCCTCTGGCAGGATTTAAACGGTGATGGCCGGGTAACTGCCAACGAGTTGTTTGGTTATGATTGGGACACAGGTGCCTTGATGGATCCTAACGATCCCTCCGGCTGGCTCTGGTATGGTGGAGTTAATCCCAACAATCCCACGGCAATTACTCCCCGGAACAAGTTTGACCCTAATTACAATTCTCCTCTTTTGGACGAAATTTCCGCTTCTTATGAAAAGGAACTTCTTCCTGATTTTGCTGCTCGCCTTGAGTTTTTCTACAAAAGACGCCACAATTTAACCTGGACCAAAAGGATGCTTCCCGACGGCACCATCGAGGATTCAAGCAACTATTACCTAGCCGGACACGATCCAACCGTCGATTATGACTACTACGGCCGCTACGAGTTCTATCCTTACAGATACAGAACTAATTACTCAAAGCGCTACCAGCGTTACGTAGCCGGCCAGTTAGTCTTGAAAAAGAGACTTTCCAATGGCTGGATGCTGGATGGCTCTTTCACCTATTCAAGTTGGACTTCTCATTATGAGGGGGAATACACTGACCCCACCTATGTTCCTTACTATGATGGCGGAGTAGTCGCTCCCGAGAGCGGCGGTTCAGGCATTCGAGGGATTTATGTCAATTCCCGCTGGATGGCCAAACTATCTGGACTCTATCAATTACCTTACGGCATAAATGTCAGCGGCGTTTTCAGAGCTAGAGAAGGCTATGTGATGCCCACTTACGTCCAGGTCTTCCGTCCGGGTATTGGCTGGAGTGATCTTTACGGTAATCCGGACGGCGGCGGCAAGTTTGGTGATCAGAGATTGCCCTCTTTCTGGGAGCTCGATTTAAGAGCCGAAAAGGTCTTTACAATTAGTGAAACAGCAACTGTGACTGTGTCTGCGGATGCTTTTAATATTACCAACTCTGCTCATGCTTTGAAGAAAGAAACAAGGATTGATGCTTCTAATTTCGGTCAAGACTTGAGAATTCTTAATCCTCGTGTCTTCAGATTCGGCATCAGGTTCAATTTCTAAGCAGTCTTCCAGTTCGAGTTCAAAGCCTCTCCCTTCCTCAAGGAGGGAGGGGCTTTTTTTTTATGTCCTTAAATGATAAAATTTTAAAGGAGGTCGGAGATGAAGAAATCATCGTTCCTTTTAGCTTCGCTGTTTTTAATAAGCAATTTAGTCCTGGCTCAGGGTTATAGAGGGAAAGGTAAAGTAATCGGCTATGTTTTTGATGAGCAGGGAAATCCTCTGGAAGGAGTTAAAGTTAAGCTTTATTCGCTCAAGGCTCAATCAGGCTTTGAAACAGTAACCGATGCCAAAGGCAGATGGAAGGCTTTTTGGATTAGAGGAGGCACCTGGAATATTGATTTTGAAAAAATTGGCTATATGCCCAAAAAGATAAGCGCTAAAATTAAGGAATATTCAAGGAATCATGATATAGAAGTTAAAATGAAAAAGATTGAAGGCCTGGTTATTACTGATGAGCTGAAGGCGGATTTAAAGAAAGGCAATGAACTCTTCAATAAAAAGAATTATGAAGAAGCAATTACCCTCTACAGTAAGATTCTGGAAAAGAATCCCGATGCCTACTTAATAAACAAGAATATCGGCAACTGCTATTTTGCTCTGGAACAATATGATAAAGCCGAAGAATATTACCTTAAGGTTTTAGCCAAGGATCCTAAAAATAACCAAATTAAGCTTCTTATTGGCAATACCTATGCCAACCGCGGTGATAATCAAAAAGCTCTGGAGTGGTACAATAAAATAGAATTCGAAAAGATTGATGACCCCATTGTTCTTTATAACATAGGCACCAATTTTTATAATATGTCCAAATTTGAAGAGGCTGTGAAATACTATAAAAAAGCAGTTGAAATTCAGCCCGATTTCGTAGACGGGCTTTACCAGATGGGCTTAACCAACTTGACTTTGGGACATTATAAAGAGGCGGTCGAGGCCTTTAATACTTATCTTGAACATGATCCTGATTCGCAGCGAGCCTCCCAGGTAAAGAATTTCATTGACTTTCTGAAGAAAAAAATCGAGGAGAAAAATTGATTATGGCCATCCAGTGATTCTTTCTCATTTTGGTTGCCTTGATTCAAAAGTAGCTATAAGGAGCAAAAAACACCAAAGTAAATGAAAAAATATATATTTTTCTCTTTATATTTTGCTTTGTTTCTTCTAACTATATTTTTTTCGCCTCTTTTATTAAAGGCTGAAGCTAAAGTCAATAAACCAAAATTAAACCTGCTGCTGATAACTATCGATACTTTAAGACCAGATAGACTGAGCTGCTACAGTCCTGAGCACCTACAAACTCCTCACATTGATAGCCTGGCTCAACATGGTATTTTATTTAAAAGAGCTTTTGCCCATGTGCCTTTGACCCTCCCTTCTCATACGAGTATAATTTTAGGCACAATTCCTCCTTATCATGGAGTTCATGACAACTCTCATTTTATTGTCAGGCAAGAATTTTTAACCTTGGCCGAGTATCTTAAAAGCTTTGGTTATGCTACTGGCGCTTTTGTCGGAGCTTTTCCCCTCGATTCAAGGTTTGGCCTTACTCAAGGTTTTGATGTTTATGATGACCATTATGGCAGTAAAAGCTCTCAGGAGTTTACTTATGTGGAGAGAAAAGCTGAAGTGGTTATAGAAAAGGCTACTCAATGGCTGGAAAAGCAGACGAGTCCCTGGTTTCTCTGGATTCACTGTTTTGACCCCCATCAGCGATATGACCCCCCAGAGCCATTTAAAAGCAAATACCGAAGCCATCTCTATAATGGTGAGGTAGCTTATGTTGATTATGCCTTGGGCAAGTTTTTTAGATTTTTGGAGGAACAAAACCTTAAAAAACAGACTATAATCATCTTTACTGCCGACCATGGGGAATCTTTAGGCGAGCATGGCGAGACGACTCATGGCTATTTTGCTTATAATAGTACTCTCTGGGTACCTTTAATCATTTCTTATCCTGGGGCAAAGGCTGAGAAAATAGAAGAAGATGTCTGCCATATCGATATATATCCCACTGTCTGTGATATGTTAGGCCTCAAGAAGCCTACTTTTCTTCAGGGCCTTTCGCTGATGCCTCTTATAAAAGGAAAAAAAATCCCCCAAAAGGAGATTTATTTTGAATCACTTTATCCTTATTACAGCCGGGGTTGGGCGCCTATAAGAGGATTTATCAAGGGAGAGGGAAAATTTATCGATTCACCTATTCCTGAATTTTATGATTTTGCCCAGGATTTTGAGGAAAAAGTCAACTTAGCTCCCACTCAGAATTTGCCTCAATTAAAAGCTAAACTTGAGCAAATCCTGAAGAAAGATTCTTATGTTGATAAAATAGAAACAAAGCCTAAGATTGACCGCGAAACCCAAGAAAGGCTTCGCAGCTTGGGCTATGTCTCAGGTGTTCAAGCTCCGACCAAGAAGGTGTTTACTCCTCAAGATGATTTAAAAACCCTTCTTCCGTATCAAAATAAATTGACGAAAGCCATGGGTGCCTACCACCATGGCCGATTGGAAGAAGGAATAAAGCTTTTAAAAGAAATCATTGCCAATAGAAAAGATTTTGATCAAGCTTACACTTATTTGGCTACCATCTACAAAGAGCAAAGGAAATTAAGGTTAGCCGTGGAGACTATGAGAGAAGGACTCAAGAACAATCCGAAAAGTTATAGAATAATTACTACTTTTGGTATTTTTTTGACTGATGTAGGCCAATATGATGCGGCCATTAATATTCTTAAGAAAGGCTTAACTCTTATCGATTATGATCCTGAAATATGGAATTATTTAGGGGTTGCTTATTGGAGGAAAAAGGACTATCAAAAGGCTCTTGAGGCCTACCAAAAAGCCTTGGCTCTTGATAGTGATTATCCTATCATTTTTAATAATTTAGGCTCTCTTTACCTTTCCATTTTTCTAAAGACCAGAGAGCTAGAAAATTATCAAAAGTCGATAGAGAACTTCAAGCGGGCCCTTGAGCTCGACCCTAATTATGCCTCAGCTTATAATGGTTTAGGTGCAGCTTATAGTAAGGGAGGAAATGTTGATGGAGCTATTTTCTGTTGGGAAAAAGCAGTAGAGCTAAAACCTGATTTTGCTTTTCCTCTTTATAACCTGGGCTTAGCTTACCTGGCTAAGGGCAATAAGCAAAAAGCTTTGGCTTATTTCAATCGTTATAAAAGAAAAAATTACCCGTTTCTTTCCTTGAGAGAAAAGAAGGAGCTTGATGATTTAATTATGAAATGTAAGGAATAATTTTGAAAAATATAATTCTGATTTCGGTTGTCCTTTTGGTTTTTGTTTCTCTGAATTGTCATCTAGGGCCTGGGATTAAACTGGATCCAGCAAGCAAAGATTTTTATGAGACAGCCCGCTTGATAATGACTAAAGAGGAAAAAGAGATTTTTAATCACCTGCCGGATAAAGAGTCACGCCAGGAATTCATTCAGGATTTCTGGGCCAAACGTGATCCCGATCCTGATACTGAAGAAAATGAATTTAAGGATGAATTTTTCCGCAGGATTGAATATGCTAATAGCCATTTCAGAGAGGGAATACCAGGCTGGAAAACCGACAGAGGCAGAATATATATTTATTTAGGACCTCCAGATAGAGTAGAAGAAAGACCGTTTTTGAATCTGGGTGAGGCCAGAGGATTGATCTGGTGGGCTTATTATAAATATCAACTGGCCATAGAGTTCATTGATACTACAGGCAACGGTATCTATAACATCAATCGTCATTATGGAGGGATTGGTAATTTAATGTGGGTTATTGACAAGGCAAAGTTTGGCCAGATTTTTACTCAGGGAGAGGCTAAGTTTGTCGATTTTGATTTGTTCTTTAGCTCTCAGAAAAAGGAAATAACCATAGTCATTCCAGTGGCTAATCTATCGTTTAAGAGCCAAGATGGTTTTCTTCAAGCCGGTTTTGAATTCGAATTTTTTATTTACAATAAAGATGGGTACAAGGAAGATACGTTTACTCGGACTGAATCATTCAAGGAACAGGAGGAAAAAGTCCTCAAGATGGAAAAGTTAAAGTTTACCTTTCCCTGCGATTTGAGGCCTGGTCGCTATTATTTTGACGTAATTATCACCATAAAACCGAATATTGGTAAAGTGAGGAAAATTTTTAAGGTTAAAGTCTAGGTAATTAAACAGATAAGCGAGATAAAAAATTTATTTTAAAGCAACAATAGGCACCATTCTCCGAACGGTCCGTTTAATTTGATTTCAATGAGACAATAATGTTTATTTATAATAACTTATTAAGGCTCTAAATTATGAAAATTAAAAAAACAAGTTCTTTATTTGTAGCTATATTTTTAGTTCTCAGCTTAACTCTTCCAGCTAAGATAAAGGAGAAAGATCTTCCTCAAAAATACAGAGATTGGCTAAAACTGGTTAGCTATATTATTCTCCCTCGAGAGAAAGATGTTTTTATGGAGCTTACCAGCGATCGTGACCGCGACCTTTTTATTCAGTCTTTCTGGAAACAAAGAGATCCAACTCCCGGTACTCCTCAGAATGAATTTAAAGACGAACATATCAAGCGATTTTTGTATGCTAATAATTATTTCAGGCGTGGTACTCCCAGAGAGGGCTGGATGACAGATATGGG
>CAZEQD010000044.1:0-16742 GCA_964514305.1 uncultured Eubacteriales bacterium | reverse complement strand
CAACAGGAACTAGGTCCTAAGCCTAGCGCGTATGCCAATTTCGCCACCTGCCCTTTTTAATTTTTAAAACTAAATTTACTAATTTATTTATTATCAATAAATTAACTAAAGGACGTCAGGCTATTAAAATTGAAGGCTTTAAATGTATTTCATCTTATACCATATTAAGCAATTTTTGTCAATTTTCTTGAGAAGATTTGTCAGCTAAAAATTAAAAGTGCACTATTTAAAGATTAAAAGTGCACTTTGATTTTTACATAGTGTCTAATTTTGATTATTCCGTAACATTTTCCAGAGAAATTTTTCTTTGTTTGACAAATTTTTTTGAAAATGATAATAGCCAATAAATACTGAGCTTTAAAAACAATGATTTTTAGCTCTTCTTTTTTCAAAAAATATTTATTGCCTGGATTTGTTTTCCAATCAGTGGTTATTGCCGGCGGCTATGGCACTGGTCGAGAATTGGTAGAATATTTCCTTAATTACGGATCTTTGGGTGGCCTGCTGGGGATGTTTTTGGTAACCACTCTTATTTGGTCTTTGCTGCTGGTCGTGAGTTTTGAATTCTCAAGGAAATTTAAAGCTTATGACTATCGTACTTTTTTTATTAAACTCTTGGGACCTGGCTGGTTTATATTCGAGATTCTTTATCTTATATTTCTGTTTGTTGTTTTAGCTGTAATTGGCTCGGCCGCTGGCGTTTTACTTAGAGATAACTTTAAACTTCCTTATCTAGTGGGTGTAGGAATAATGTTGGCAGCTATTGGTATATTGACTTTTAAGGGAGGAGCTCTCATCGAGAAGTTTCTGTCAAGCTGGTCAATTGTTCTTTACCTTGTGTATGCTGCTTTTTTTGTTATCGCTTATTTGAAATTTGGTTCAGATATCCAGAAAAATCTGGCTGAGGCAGTTGTCAAACCAAAATGGGCTCTGGGCGGCTTTAAATACGCCCTTTACAATATAGGTGTTATCCCCGCTGTCTTTTTTTGTCTAAATCATATCCAATCGAGAAAAGAAGCTATCGGGGCCGGGCTGCTTGGAGGGATGATAGGTATTTTCCCTGGTTTTTTATTTTATATTTCGGTAGTCGGCCACTACCCTCTGGTTTTGGCTGAGGAAGTGCCGGCTGTTTTTGTCCTTCAGAAAACGGGAATTCCAATTTTATTAATCATCTTCCAGATAGTTTTATTTGGGACTCTCATTGAAACCGGGACTGGCTTTATTCATGCTGTTAATGAACGCCTTAATTCTGCCCTACGAAGCCTCGGTAAACAGCTTAAAGTCTGGCAAAGGCCATTGGTGGCCGTAATTTTACTCGGTATTAGTCTGGCTATCTCAAGCTTTGGATTAATCGCTTTGATAGCCAAAGGCTACGGTACTATAAGCTGGGGCTTTTTCTTTGTTTTTTTACTTCCTCTCCTGAGTGTGGGAGTCTACAAAATAAGCAAATCTAACTGAATTTTGCTTGTTTTACTCAGAAGACAGCGCGGGCAGGAGGAAGATCTTTCATCAGTTTAAGGCCTGGAGGAGCTTCTATAACTCTAGGGATAGTTAGGAAGTCGTATATCCGCCGGCCCTTGGCTCTGGTAGCATAAATTATTAGTTTAATTTTTCAATAAGACCTTACTCCTCCTTAATAAATATATTAAATTAATTCTGCTTTCTATTATATAGCTATTATCAAGTTAGATAGGAATCTGTCCCTTAGGGAGATTTTATTGGTTGGTGAATATTAAGTTTATTCCATTTCTTGGCAATTTTTTCAACAGCATCGATGGAAAACTGAATTTCTTCTTCAGTATGGGCACCTGAGACTGCTCCATAGCCATGAAAAATGTTGAATCCTTCCTCAAGCATGGTTAATTTAAATAATTTTTCCCTCATTTCAATATCAGTTATTTCAGGATTCCAGACTTGATCGGCATATTTAACCTGACCAATCTCCCTCCGAAGGAATTGGACACCAACACATGAACTATGCTTGATTATTGGGAGACCATAACCGGTGCACTTAACATTGAAGCCGTAATGGCTGAATATCTTTTCAATTTCTGTTCTTAACATATCGCCCATTTGGCCTAAACGAGGATAAATCTCTGAGGCATGAATGATCAGATACTTTAGGAAAGTGGCCCCAGCCAACATTGAGGCTGGATGAGCAGAAAATGTTCCTCCTTCAAACTTAACCTTTCCTTTTATTTTTATGTTTGGACTGCAGAGGGCCATTATTTCTTGGCGGCCAGCCACAGCGCTAACTGGCATACCTCCGCCAATAGCTTTGCCTAAAATAGTTAAATCAGGTTGGATTCCGTATAAAGTTTGAACTCCTCCAGGGTGAAAACGGAATCCTGAAACCACCTCATCAAAAATGAGTATAGAGCCATATTGGGAGGTGAGTTCTCTTGCTTTTTGCAGGTAACCTTGATCTGCAAAAATGAATCCCCCAGCTCCAAGAAAAGGTTCAATAATCAAACAGGCAATCTGATCTCCACAAACTCTAAATTTTTCCTCAAGGTCTTCTTTATCATTAAATCTGGTGATAATTATCATAGCTTCGATTTCATCAGGGAGCCCGGCTGATTCTATTCTGTTAAAGCCTTGATCATAAACTGAGATTCCTTTTAAAAGATATGGTTGAGCCCCGTGCCAGCCCCCGCCCACTTTCATTACCAATTTTCGGTTGGTGAAGGCTTTGGCTAACATAACTCCATACATAGAAGCTAAGGTGCCGCTGGTGGTGAAGCGAATTTTATCTGTTTTTAATTGAGTTAGAATGAGTTCAGCTAGATCAGCCTGATGGGGGTCAGGAAAGCCAGTAGCTAAACCCTGACCTTTTTTAAAATATTCAACTAAGGTTTTTATTACAAATTGGGGGTTATGGCCTAAAATATTGGCAAAATGACCTTGCCAGAAGTCAATATAAGTATGGCCATCTATATCTTTGATTTTAGAACCTGAACATTCTTGAACATAAAATGGAAAAGGAGAAAATAAGCGCAAATTATGACTACCGCCTCTTATCTGGTAACGGCAGGCTTTTTTAAAAAACTGTTCTGATTTCTTATGATTATTCCTATATTTAGTGGTTAAACTTTTTAAAATTTGTCGGCTGTCCATAAATGATTTTTCCTTTTAATTGGGTTAGAAAATGAAGGTTTTAATCAAACTTTTATTTTCGCCAGCAGCTAAAAATAAGAAGTTATTTTAAAAGATTTTTAAGTTTTTGAGCTAAATTAGGGTCAATATTGACTAGTTCTTTATACATGTTTTGAGCACTATACCTATCATTCAGGTTAAGAAAAGCGATGGCCAAATTGTAATAGGCCAGGCCATATTGGGGGCGAAGCTCTATTGATTTTTGAAGAGGAGCAACAGCTTTAGAAAATTTTTTAAGGAGCATATAACCCACTCCAATGTTAAACCAGCCATCAGCACTGTCCGGAGAAAGTTTGACAAACTTTTCGAAAGCATCGATGGATTCCTTGTATTTTTTCTGTTTGGAATAACAGAAACCAATGTTGTAGAAGGCATAAGCGTAGTCTGGCCTGATTTCTAATACTTTTTTAAAAGTATCAATAGCTTCATCAAATCTTCCCAACTTCATGTACATAATCCCTAAATTATAGACGTTAATTTCACTTTTAGGATCGAGTTCTATTAATTTCTTAGCAGCTTCAATAGCTTTATCATTTTGCCCGGCTTCATCATACATCCTGAGAATAGTGCTGTAATAGATATTAGCGTCATCTGGGTTGATAGCAGCTAGATTTTTATAAGCTTCTTCTGCCTCTTGGAGGCGTCCTGCCTTTTGGAGGGCTTGAGCCAGGTTATAGTTTATTTTTATGTCTTGAGGTTTTTCGGCTTGAGCTTTTTTAAAAGCAGTTATGGCCTGGTCATAATTACCCAGTTCCATCTTACATAAACCCAGGCGGAGGTTTCCCATCCAGACATTTTTTGGCTTTAAATCCACAAATTTTTGATAGGCTTCAGCAGCCTTGGCAAAATCTTTAAGTTCTTCATAAGCATTGCCGATGTGATAGTAAGCCTCTTTATTGTCAAGATTGAGCTCAACAGCCTTTTGCAAGTGTGGAATAGCTTCTTTATAATTCCGTAAGCGAAGTAAGACAACTCCTAAACCATAGTGAGCTTTATCTCGGTTATCGTCTAATTCAATAACTTTTTTGTAAGCAGAAACGGCCGAGCGATAATCTCTTTCTTTATCATACACAGAGGAAAGCAACTCAAAGGCTTCAATATTATCAGGTTTTAATTTAGTGACCTTTTCCAAGTATTTTCGAGCCTTGGCTGTTTCATCCATTAAAGCAAAAACTCGGCCGATGAGAAAAGCTCCAGCTAAAGTATCAAAATAATCTTCCTGCTGCCAACTTTTAAACTTTATAGGATTAGCTTTTTTGGAAATAGCTTTTAAATTTTCAACAGGCAGGATAAATTTAGTGCTCTTGTCTAAGAAAATAATAATACCTATTACTTGGCCTTCTTCATTTAAAAGAGGACTACCACAAAAAACATCGGGGATGGCTAAAGAGGAAGTGATAATTCTCTGGGTTGGAGATAAACTCAGCATGTCTCTCGCTGTTCCCTCAGAGGCGATTAATTCTCCGGTTTCGTTGCTACCAACAGCAAAGACTCTTTTTCCAGAGGCGAGTTGGTCTCCGCTGCCCAGCGTTAGCACCTGTCTTTTACCTTTGACTTTTAGGAGAGCTAGGTCAAAATTTTTATCAACGCCTAGGATACCTTCTATCTTTACTTTTTTACCCTTATAATTTTTCCCCTCTGCTGAGGAAGCTTTGCAGACTAAATGGTAGGCAGTGGCCATAATGTTTTGACCAATGATGAATCCAGTGCCACGGGATATTTCCTCTTTATCCTGGCCGTAGGTAACAAAAGAAATGACTCCATCTTTAGTTTGATCAAAGATTTTAGTGGCCTCTTCAGTTTGAGGCATAAGAAAAGAGGATGTCATCCAGAGAAATAATGAAGCTAAAACTAACCATTTGAATGTTTTGATTTTCATTAAACTTCCTCCTTTAGTTTTATTCCTATTATTAAATACATTCATTGCTGAAAACAAATTTACACGTAAAAAATAGGTCTGTCAAATTTTTGAGACTGTGGGATCTTCTGTCCCCAGCAGGCCGTAAATCGTAAGCTGCAGGCTCTGCTGTCTTCAACGGGCTGTAAATAGAAATTTGACAAAATTTAAAAGCTTCGGTAGCTTGGGAAAGTGACTAAATCAAAAAAGCATCTAATCATAGGTGTTATCACCTTCCTCATTTTCCTTTCCCTTTTTATTTTTAGGGTTAAGGATGAAATGGTGGATTTTGAGGTAAATTATCGAGCCGGGCATAGAATTTGGTTAGGAGAGACTCTTTACCGAGCCGAAGATGGACATTACCAATTCAAATATTCTCCATTTTCCTCTCTGCTTTATCTTCCCCTTTCATTCCTTCCTCTTACCCTGGCCAAAGGGATTTGGTATTGGCTGATTCTTTTCTCCTATACTTTTATTTTTTATCTAAGCAAGCGTTTACTGGCAATAGAGAAAAAATTTTATCTTTATGTTTTCCTTACCTTTCTAATTCTCTCCAAGTTTATGCTCAGAGAAATTCAACTGGGACAGATAAACGCTTTCATCACCATGATAATCATGATTATGGTTTGGCTCCTGATTACAGAAAATAAATCTTTCCTAATAAATAAAAAAGGATGGGCAGGAATCAGCGCAGGGCTGGCCACAGCTTTAAAACCTTATGCTCTAATTTTTTTTCCCTATTTTTTAGTCAAAAAACAATGGAAGGTTTTCTTTTATGGAGCAGCTCTATTAATAGTGTCACTTTTTATTCCTAGCTTTTTTTATGGATTCAGGGGGAATTTAGAAGTTATTAAAGAATGGGCCATGTCTCTCTCCAAATCTTCCCCTCATCTTCTTAATATTCAGGATAATATTTCTCTTATCGGTTTGTCTCTAAAATGGACGGGGAAAGAGCAACTTTCCTTATTTTTTTACCTGGGGTTGGTGGTAGTTCTTGCTCTTTTTATGCTGGTGGTTGTCAGAAAAGGTGAAAAATTAAATAAATCGGCTATTTTGGATTGTTCTTTACTTTTAATTTTTATTCCGCTTATTTCTCCCCTTGGCTGGGAATATAATTTTTTAATGTCTATTCCTGGCCTAATGGTTATTCTTTTCTATTTTAGACATTATCCTCAGCCAGGGAAAATATTGTTAATTCTGAACTTTTTAATTATTACTTTTTCTTTTTACGACTTGATTGGAAGAAAACTATATGAAAAATTTATGTTTCTCTCTGTTCCTACTTTAAATTTCCTGATAATAGTTGGTTGTTTAGCCTATTTGAGATTTAAAAAGATTGCTTAAAAAGGTAAAAAGATACAGAATAAAGACAAGAAATGAGAAAGAAATCTAAGGTCATAATAATTTATCTCTTTTCAGTCATTATAATTGTGGGCTGGCTAGCGGCTATCTTCTTGGCTCCCTATTTAAGGAGCCAATCTTTGTCTGGAAGTATGTTAATATACTCGCTTTTCTCTCCGATCTGCCATCAGAATCCAGCCCGGTCTTTTTTTATCTCCGGATATCAACTGGCAGTCTGCAGCCGCTGCCTTGGAATTTATGCCGGTTTTTTAGGGGGAATAATTATTTATCCATTTCTTAGGCGTTTCTCTGCTGTTTATTTGCCTCGGACTAAATATTTTCTAGCTATGAGCCTGCCCATCGGCCTGGATACTTTGGGGAATTTTTTTCGCCTTTGGAATAGCTCCAATTGGCTTCGCTTTTCTTTAGGATTTATTTGGGGTTTAATTCTGCCATTTTATTTTATTACAGGTTTAGCTGAGCTATTTACAACTGATACTGCCTTGGAAATGAAAAAGTATTTCTTGAAATCCAAATATAAATCACCGTAGAATAGGAGAAATGATAGAGAAGGAGGAAGAATGAATGATCAGAAACCCGGTATGTTCGTCCCTGCTTTAATTGGCGGAGGTGTGGCTGGCTTACTTTCTGGAGTTCCTATTTTTAATTGTCTCTGTTGTCTGTGGATAATTGGAGGAGCTATGTTGGCTTCTTATTTACTGGCTAAAGATTCTCCCCTCCCCCTCTCGGCTGGAGACGGGGCTATAGTTGGCATTTTTACCGGAATAGTAGCTGCCTTCGTCGAAGCCATTATAAGCATTCCCTTTCATGCTCTTAATAGAGCTTTTGTCCAGAGAATAATGGAGGCTGTAGCCAATTACACTGAAGAAATGCCAGCCGGCTGGGAAAACTGGGTTCAGAAAGGAACTTATGAAACTACAGCAGCCATGTTTATGCTTGGCTTATTAATTTCAGTAGTTATTTTTTCCATTTTAGGTATCTTAGGTGGAGTTATAGGCATTTCCCTCTTTGGTAAGAAGAATATTAAGCCAACTCAAGGAGCTTCTGATGTTCCTAAAGACTCGAGTAATAGTCAATCCTGAATCCAACAAGGGCCGAACCAAAAGAAGATGGAAAGAGATTAAAGAAGCTTTAAAAGCATTCATCAAAGAATTCAAATACGAATTTACCGAAAGACCTTTCCAGGCTATCGAGCTCTCCAGGAGAGCTATTAAAGAAGGCACAGACCTCATTGTTGGCGTGGGTGGGGATGGCACCATAAACGAGATAGCCAATGGTTTTTATGAAAATGAAAAAATAATAAACCCTAAGACAGTCTTGGCCATCATCCCTTCGGGGAGCGGTTGCGATTTCATCCGCAGTTTGAATATACCTCTCAGCCTGAAAAAGGCCCTAAAAGTTATTACTCAAGCTCCCTCTTCATGGATAGATATCGGTAAAGTAAAATTCAAAAATCACCAGGGAAAAGAACGAGAAAGACTTTTTCTTAATGTGGCTGATTTTGGCATTGGTGGCGAAGTTGTTAAGAAAGTCAATGAGAACAAGCTAAAAAGAAAAGCATCTTCCTATTTTCGATGTTTGCTTTCAACTTTTTTAGCTTATAAAAATAGAAGAGTGAGATTAAGAATAGATGGGAGGGAATTTCCATCCGATGAATACTTAATAGGCACCATTTCCAATGGCCGGATTTTTGGCAAAGGAATGAAAATAGCTCCCCAAGCAAAACTGGATGATGGCCTGTTTGATGTAGTCTTAATAAAGGGGATGAAAGCTTTAGAGTTTTTTAGGAATGTCTGGAGAATTTATACTGGAAGCCACCTTTCCCATCATAAAATATCCTGGGTTCGGGGAAAAAGAATAGAGGCCTATCCTGAAGAGGGAGAAAAAGAAGTACTGATAGAATTAGATGGGGAACAGCTGGGCAGATTGCCGGCTGTTTTTGAAATTGTTAATCGCAGTTTGTTAGTCAAAGGCTATTTCTAAAAAGAATAGAGGAAGAATCAGTCTCCTTTCTTTTTGCTGAAGGTGAATAAATAAGGGGTATTAGTTAATATTAATTTGCCAGAATCATCATAAAACTTATATATTTTAGTTCTGGTTGTAATGAAAGATTTAGGATAGGAAGCTTTAATCTTTTCAATATAATTCTTTGTTTCTGGATAAGGCGGTATCCCCCCGTATTTTTTTATGGCTTCTTGGCCGGCATTGTAAGCAGCCAAGACAAAATCAGTTCGACGGTTGTAAAGTTTCATTAAATCTTTTAAATATTTCACTCCTCCTTCAATATTTTGGCGGGGATCATAAATATCTATTACTCCGTACTTTTTTGCTGTCTCAGGCATAAGTTGCATGAGCCCTACGGCCCCTTTAGGAGAAACAGCTTTGTGATTGTAATTGGACTCAACATCAATAATGGAATGAACAAGTTCTGGTGGCACTTTATAGCGGGAAGCTATGGTCTTAATCAACTGATCTAATTGTTTCTTTAATTGCCCTTGGTTAGTGGCTTTGAGTGCAGGTACGGCTAAAAAGGCAAAAAAAATAAAGAAAGCTACTATTAATCCCCAAATGCTAAGTACTCTGAATATTTTATTTTTGGGTCTCATTGCTTATCTTCAATTATATTTGCAAATTATAGCTTTTTTATCAATCCTCTTTAAGGGTGATTTTTTATTTAGAAAAAATAACCCCTTCCTTCCCTGCTGACTTCATCTGCCTTTTAGTTATTAATGAATAATATCTTCTAGAAGGGAAAAGCATTTTTGCAGAACTTTATCCAGGCCAGCGCCGTTTCTTCCTCCTGCTTGAGCAAAATCCGGGCGGCCTCCTCCCCCACCTTTTATGATTGGAGCAATCTGCTTTATAAACTCATTGGCTTTAATCCTGGAAGTTAGATCTTGGCTGACCGAAGCTACTAGAAAAACTTTATCTTCAGAAGTCATACCTAGGACTATCACACCCCTTCCTATTTTTTGTTTGAGAGAATCAGCTAATTGTCTCAGTTCAGTTTGATTCAGTCCTTCTACTCTTTGAATAAATACGGGAATTCCCTTTACTTCTTTAATTTTTCCCTTTTGAGGCTGGAATTGAAGAGAGGCAATTTTTTGCCTTAAGGACTTGTTTTCCTTTTCTTTTACTTTTAAAGAATTTATGAGTTTAGTCAGCTGCTGGATTATTTCTGAGCGGGAAGAATTTAAAGAAGATTGAATTTCAGCTAATACATTTTCAGTTTGTTGAATATATTTTAAAGCTTCTTCTCCAGTTAGGGCTTCAATTCTGCGCATGCCAGCGGCAATGCTCGATTCAGAAATTATTTTGAAGAGGCCTATTTCACCAGTAGCTTTAACATGAACTCCTCCGCACAATTCCTTACTGAAATCGCCGACAATGACCATTCTCACTTTCTCTCCATATTTTTCCTCAAAAATGGCTATGGCTCTTTCCTTTAATCCTTGCTCTAAAGTGGTAATTTTAGTTTTAACTGGAATATTTTCTCTTATCTTTTCATTAACCAAGAGTTCAATCTGAGCCAACTCTGAAGAAGATAAGGGAGCAAAGTGAGTAAAGTCAAATCTCAACCGATGGGGGCTAACCAACGAGCCTGCTTGTTTAATGTGATCTCCAAGAATCTGCCTTAGAGCAGCATGGAGAAGATGAGTAGCTGTATGATTGCAACTGGTAGCTCGGCGGCGCCCAAGATCTATGGCCGCATCTACCTTATCTTTGACCGTTAATTTACCTGAAATGACTTGAACCTTGTGAGCAATTAAATCAGGAATGGGATAATATGTACTATTGACAATTCCTGAAAAATGGGGGTTCTTAAGAATGCCTTTATCGCCAATCTGGCCCCCCGCTTCAGCATAGAAAGGCGTTTTATCCAGAAAGATTTCACCTTCCTCTCCCTTTTCAAGGCTAAGCCTTTGCCGGCCATCCCGGACAATAGCTAAAATTGTAGCTCCAGAAATTTTACTCTTATTATAGCCTACGAATTGAAGAGGAAAATGAGAAAGTTTTTTATACACTTGTTGACGCTGGTGATCAATAGCTCCTTTCCAGGAGAGGCGAGCTCTCTTTTTTTGTTTCTCTAACTCCTGCTGGAAGCCTTTCTCGTCTATAGTTAAACCTTTTTCTTGGGCTAGCTCTCGAGATAGATCTAAAGGAAAACCATAGGTATCATATAATTTGAAGATTTTGGCCCCAATCAACTGATGGTGGTTCTCTTTTTTAGCCTGATCGACGTAGCTTAGGAAAGTCCGCAGGCCTGAAGAGAGAGTTAGATGAAAACGTTTTTCTTCAGCCAAGCATATCTTGGAAATATGATTAGCTGAAGATAAGAGCTCAGGATAGGCATCCTTCATAATATCGACTACAACCCCAACCAGTTTATATAAAAACGGCTCTTCAATTCCCAATTTGTTTCCGCGACGATAAGCTCGTCGGATTAAGCGGCGAAGGACATAACCTCGGCCCTCATTAGAAGGCATGATGCCGTCGCCAATTAAAAAAGTAATAGCCCGGACATGATCGGCGATTATTCTGATGGCAATTTCCTCTTTTTTATCCTCCACTGGATATTCTCTTTGGCTAAGATCACAGACAGCTTCAATTAAAGGCAAAAAAAGATCTGTCTCAAAACTGCTTTTTTTCCCCTGAAGACAAACAGCCAGCCTTTCCAAGCCCATTCCTGTATCTACAGAGGGTGAAGGAAGAGAATGGAGTTGGCCTTTCTCATCCTGATAAAACTGCATGAAGACTAGGTTCCAGAGCTCTATGAAACGGTCACTTCCTTTTTTAATAAGCTCATAAGGCGTCCCTTTTTCAATGGCTGGGCCCAAATCATAATGAATTTCTGAACAGGGACCACAAGGGCCAGTTTCTCCCATAGCCCAATAATTATCTTTTTTGCCAAAGCGAAATATCCTTTCTTTGCCTAGACCAATATTTTTATGCCAAAGATTGAAAGCTTCATTATCTTCTTTATAGACGGTTACGTAGATTTTGTTCTTGTCTAATTTGAGAACATCTACTACCAGCTCCCAGGTATATTCGATGGCTTTTTTCTTAAAGTAATCGCCAAAAGAAAAATTTCCCAGCATTTCGAAAAAAGTATGGTGCTTATTGGTCTTACCCACTTGTTCAAGATCGTTGTGTTTACCGCTGACACGGAGACATTTTTGGACAGAAGCAGCTCGTTTGTAACTCCTCTTCTCCAAGCCTAAAAATATATTTTTAAATTGATTCATGCCTGCATTGGTAAAAAGGAGGGTGGGGTCATCCTTAGGTAGAAGGGAAGAGCTCTTGACTATTTTGTGATTTTTATTAGCAAAGAAATTTAGGAATATTTCTCTTAATTGCTGGGCTTTCATTTATCTTTTTTTTTCTTTTTTGATTTCTTCTTCAGCTTCCTCCTCTTCTTCCATTTCTTCTTTTTTCTCCTTGCTTATTTTACCCAGCTCCTTTTCCATATCTTCCAAAGCCACATCTAAAGTGGAGCGAATTCCCATTACTCTTAGTTTAAAATTATCAGGACTTGAGGAGTATCGCATTCCTTGTTCATAAGAAATAAGACCTTGCTGATAAAGATTATAGATTGACTGGTCAAAAGTTTGCATCCCATATTGAGAAACACCAGCTTGGATAGCATCCCTGATGAGAATAGTCTTTTCTCTGTCGTTTATACATTCTTTAATATAGGGAGTATTGATCATAATTTCCACTGCTGGGACTCTACCTTGACCATCCTTGGTAGGAATTAGTCGCATTGAAATAACTGCTTTAAGAATACTTGACAGCTGAAAGCGGATCTGACGTTGATGATGAGGAGGAAAAACAGAGATGATACGATTGATGGTTTCAGGTGCATCAAGAGTATGAACTGTACTCAAGACTAAATGGCCGGTTTCAGCAGCTAGAAGGCCTGTTTCAATGGTGTCCAGGTCTCTCATTTCACCGACTAAGATGACATCAGGGTCTTCTCTAAGAGAAGCTCTGAGGCCACGGGCAAAATTGGTAACATCAACCCCCACTTCTCTCTGGCTTATTGAACTCTTTTTATCGCGATGTAAATATTCTATAGGATCCTCAATGGTGATAATGTTTTCCCGGCGATGAGTATTAATGTGGTCAATCATAGCTGCTAAAGTTGTGGTTTTTCCTGTTCCAGTGGTTCCGGTGACTAAAACCAAGCCTCTTTGTTCCAAGGCGATTCCTTCCAAGACTTCAGGTAAGTTTAATTCTTTTATTGTTTTAACTTCTAAAGGGATAATTCTCAAGACAAGAGCTATGGTGCCTCGTTGATGGTAAATACTACCTCTAAATCTACCAAAACCGGGTAAACTGTAAGCCAAATCGAGATCCATATCATTTTTTAATTTTTGTTTTTGGTAGTCAGTAGTTATTTGTTCAGATAGCTCAAAAGTATCTCTTGGAGTAAGTTTGGGATACTGAGTCAAAGGCTCCAGGCGACCGTGGATGCGGATAATAGGATAATTTCCGGCCTTCAGATGAAGGTCAGAAGCATCTCTTTCAATGGCAATTTTTAATAATTCATCTATATCCATTTTCTCCCCCCTTAAATATAAGTCAGCCATTTATATTTATCTTCTCTTTCTCCGTTTATATAGGCAAAGTATTCGTCTTGGATTTTTTTGGTTACCGGGCCCCTTTCTCCTTTGCCAATTATTATTTTATCCACAGAACGAATTGGAGTAATCTCAGCCGCTGAGCCAGTAAAAAAGACCTCATCGGCAATATAAAGCATTTCGCGGGGAATTGTTTCTTCAATAAAGGTAAGACCAAGATCTTGAGCTAATTTTATAACTGTATCTCTAGTAATTCCAGGAAGAATAGAAGAGGAAAGAGGTGGAGTATGAAGGGAATTGTTGAAAACAACAAATACATTTTCCCCACTCCCCTCACTGATATGGCCTCTGACATTGAGAGCAATGCCTTCTGTGTAACCATCTAAAATAGCCTCCATTTTAATCAGTTGAGAATTCATATAATTAGCTCCTGATTTAGCCAGAGCCGGAAAAGTATTGGGAGCCATGCGCTGCCAGGAAGATATTCTAACGTCAACTCCTTTAATTAAAGCATCTTTTCCCAAATACTGCCCCCATTCCCAGACAAGAATGGCACATTCTACCGGACAAGGAAAGGGATCAACACCCAACTTACCATAACCGCGGTAGACTACAGGTCTTATATAGCAAGCTTTTAGATTGTTAGCTTTTACTGTCTCAATAACGGCCTGAGAGAAATGCTCAAGACTGAAGGGAATTTCCATACGGTACATTTTACAGGAATTGTAAAGTCTTTTAATATGGCCTTCAAGCCTGAAAATTGCTGTTCCTTTGGGAGTCTCATAAGCTCTAAAACCTTCAAAAATAGAAGTGCCATAATGGATGACATGAGAAGCTACATGAATATTAGCTTCTTTCCAGGGAATTAACTGGCCGTTCATCCACACTTTACCATTTTCATTAAAGGGACTCATATATTACTCCTCAAAGAAAATAATATAAAAATGATATTATCTTTATGATTATAATTCCTTTAATGATGAGCATCTAATCTTAACTTAATTAAATTTTTAAGTCAAACCAAGGTAGGCTCAGATTTTTTCTCCGCAGTGAGGGCAGATCTTTGCTTTATATGGCAGTGGCCGCCGACAGTTCCAGCATAAAGCCGCGGTAGTCCTTTCTCTGGCTTTGATCCTCTTCATAATATCTTCTATTTCCGTTTTTTTAGCATCCTTTCCTTTAAAAGTGGCCAATTCTCTGATTATTTCTGAGGCCCGTTGGTAGCGTTCTTCCACTTTTGAAGTTAAACAATTCATAATGATTTGGTTGATTTTTTTAGGAACGCTGCTCTTCTTTAAGCGAGGTGGTGTAATTTTTCCTTGCTGAGCTCTTTCCATAATCTTAAATGGGTCTGGATCGATGATAGGCGGATGGCCGATAAGCATTTCATAAAATATACAACCTATAGAATAGATATCGGAGCTGAAAGTAGCTTTTCCTAAAAACTGCTCTGGAGCCATGTAAGGAGGCGAACCAATTCGGGTGGAAGCGTAAGGAATATTATTAAGCCAGACAGAAGTGCCAAAATCTGTAATTTTGGCTGTCCCATCTTCTGAAATTATTATGTTGGAAGGCCTTAGATCACGGTGAATAATCTTGTTTTTATGAGCATGGTCAACACCATAGGATATTTGGGTGATAAAATTGATGGCTTTTTCAATATCCAGGAGCTTTTCTTTTTCCAGTATTTTTTCCAAGGATTTGCCCTTTACATATTCCATGACCATGAAAAAAATTTTGTTTTCTTTTTCAGCTGTTAGCATACGGACAATATTAGGATGATTAAGAGCAGCTTGAAGGCGGGGCTCCTTCAAAAGTTTGTAAAGCTCCACCGATTGTTTATGGGGAACTTTGATGGCTACTTTGATATCCAGCCAAGTGTCTTTGGCCAAAAAAACGGAACCAAAACCTCCACTGCCTAAAGAGCGAATTATTTCATACTTTCCTACTTTTTGTCCTTTGAGAAACATGTTATAAATTCCAAAAATGAGAAATCATAGCCAGACTAGCTAAAGCGGCTGTTTCTGTCCTCAAGACATAATGGCTAAGGCTAATTCCTTGATAGCCAGCTGCTGAGATTTCTTTTTCTTCTTGAGGACTCCAGCCTCCCTCAGGGCCTACCAGAATTATCAGGGAAGATGGAATTTTTGGAGGAGAGATTAAAACATCTTTTAAATATTTTCCTTTATTTTCATTAAGAAAAAGTTTCAAATCTTCTTTTCTTTCTTTTAGGACTCTTTCTAAAGGTAGAGGTTCAAGGATTAAAGGAAGAATGGTTCTCCGACTTTGTTTAAGCGCAGCTCGAGCTATTTTTAACCATCTTGTTTTTATTTTGTCTCTTTTTTCCTTTATTCTAATTATAGAATGAGCAGTAATGACAGGAAGAAAAATACTAATGCCTAGTTCGGTTGCTTTTTGTAGGATAAATTCTATTTTTTTGGAGCGAACAAGAGCTTGAGCTAAAGTTATTTTAACAGCTGGTTGGACCGGTTCGAACTTCTTGAGAATGGATAAAGTGGTTTTTTCTTTCTCTATTTTCTCTACTCGAGCTAGATAACTTATACCTAAGCTATCGAATAACCAGACGTTTTGTTTGGTACTAATTCTGGCCACCCGGCTCAAATGATGGTGTTCTTCTCCTGAAAGAAAAACCTGAGAAGAAGAACAAAGTTTTGTTTGGTCGATAAAAAAGCGGTTTGAGGTCAAATTTCTGCTCTAGTGAAATATATTTTTTACTTTGCTTATGATACTTTTATCGATAACTTCAGGATTTTCCCCTCTCAATTCAGCAAATTTTTTAATAAGGGCTTTCTGTTCTTTAGTCAAATTTTGAGGAGTCTTAATGTTTATTTTAATAAATAAATCCCCTTTACGGTTGCTGCCCAAAGCTTTAAGACCTTTACCTTTCACTTTTAAGACTGTGCCAGGCTGGATTCCTGGCGGGATGTGAAGCAATTCATTCTTTTCAAGGGTGGGAATTTCCACTGTAGCCCCAAGGGTAGCCTGGACAAAAGAAATAGAAATCTTAGAGTAGAGGTTGTGACCGTCTCTTTCAAAAAACTTGTGTTTCTTCAGACGGATTATTACATAAAGATCACCTCTGGAGGCGCCTCTATCTCCGGCCTCTCCCTCACCGGCTATTCTTAACCTTGTCCCCTCGTCTACACCGGCTGGTATCTTTATGTTTAAGATCCTTTTCTTTTTTATTTTTCCAGAACCCCGACACTCAGGGCAGGGATTGGTGATTATCTCACCGCTTCCATGGCAGGCAGAGCAGGTACGGGAGACGGTAAAGAAACCCTGTTGATAGCGAATCTGACCGCGTCCTTGACATCGAGGACAAACAGATTTCTTAGTTCCTGGACGGAGCTTTGTTCCCTGACAAGTTGGACAAATTTCAGTTCGGTTAAGTTTTATTTCCTTTTCCAGACCAAAAGCGGCTTCTTCTAAAGATAATTCAAGCTCTAAAACCAGATCTCTTCCTCTCTGGGGAGCATAAGTTCTTGATCGAGATCGACGACTGCCAAAAATATCGCCGAAGCCAAAACTAAAGAAGTTTCCCAGAATATCTTCAAAATCTTCGAAAATAGAAGAATCGAAACCAGAAAAACCACTGAAGCCTTCGCCTCGAAGCCCATCATGGCCAAAGCGGTCGTAGATTGAGCGTTTTTCTGGATCAATAAGGACGCTGTAAGCTTCAGCCGCTTCTTTAAATTTTTCTTCAGCTTCTTTATTGCCAGGAT
>CAZEQD010000043.1:0-17213 GCA_964514305.1 uncultured Eubacteriales bacterium | reverse complement strand
CTCATGCAAAAGAAAAAGAGAGAATCTCATGGAAAAAAAAGAAGAAAAAAATAATGAACAACAAGAATTTAAGGGGAGAAATTTAGAAGAAGTAATAAGCTTAGCTGAACATACTCTCAAGCTTCCGCGTTCTAAATTCAATTACGAAGTTGTCACTGAAAAAACAAAGCTCTTTGGCATGAAAAGTAAAGAAATCGTCATTAGGGCCTGGCCTAAAGAAGATTTAGAAGAAAATTCAGCCGCCAAATTTTTAAATAATTTATTGAACTATTTTCCTCTTCAGCTATCCTATCAAATCAAGCGCCGAGATGACATGATCTTCTTTATTTTTGATGGCAAAGATAAACACCTCCTTATCCGCAAAGAGGGTGCTTTGCTCTTAGCCTTACAGCACCTTCTAAATAAAATATCTCCTCAAAAAGTCCAGATTGATTGTGATTTTTTCCGAAAAAGAAAAGAAAGGGAGCTGCGTTTATACGCTCAAAATATTGCCCGCCAAGTCCACGAAACCGGAAAGGATGAAGTATTAGAACTTATGAATCCTTACGAAAGGCGGATTGTCCATATTGCTGTCAACCAGATTCCGGGTATTACCACAGAAAGCATTGGCGACGGCTTCTGGAAGAGAGTAAAAATTTACCCTTCAAAAGAACACTCAGACTCTACCTGAGCCACAGCCCATCTTTTTCTCTTTTTTTCGCCAATTTTTTTTAGTATCAACCATCACAATTTTGAGCTGTTTCTTTGTCTTTACCTTTCTTGATTTAAAATTTATCATATAAAGATGATGATAGACGATACTATTATTGCCATTTCTACCCCTCTTGGCTATGGAGGTCTGGGTATCGTCCGTTTAAGCGGCAAAAAATCTCTTTCTATTGCCAAAAAATTATTTAAACCTAAAAAAGCGAAAGCAAAAATACTTCCCAGGCGGCCACTATTAGGAAATCTATATAATTTTGAACAAAAAGAGTTCTTTGAAGAAGGATATCTTACCTACTTTCCTCAACCCTATACTTATACCAGGGAAGATGTAGTCGAAATAAGCTGTCATGGCAGCCCTGTCCTCCTTGAGGAAATAATCCGCCTGGGGATTAAAGCCGGGGCCCGCCATGCTAAACCCGGAGAATTTACTCTTCGAGCCTATCTGAATGGCAGAATTGATATCCTCCAAGCCGAGGCTGTTAATGACCTTATCCAAGCCGCTTCTCTGAAACAAGCAAAAATCTCTTTCAACCAGTTAGAAGGCAGCCTTTCCAGCCAAATCCTGAGTCTAAGGCAGAAAATAGTAAATCTTGTCTCCCAGATAGAGGCAAGTCTTGAATTTCCAGAAGAAAATTTAAGAATTTCTCCCTTAAAAATTACAAATTCCATGGACAAAACTCTTCAAACTATAAACAAGCTAGTTGAAAGCTATAAATTGGGACGAATCCTCAGAGAAGGTCTGAAATTAGCCATAACTGGCCGGGCCAATGTTGGCAAATCAACCCTTTTTAATGCCCTTCTCCAGCAAGAACGGGCCATTGTCACCCCTTACCCAGGCACAACCAGAGATTACCTCCAGGAAACTCTCAAAATTAAAGAGGCTATATTTTCGCTGGTAGACATGGCCGGTCTGACTAGATCTTCTCATCCTGTTGAAAGAGAAGGTATTCGTCGAGGAAAAAAGCTGTTGGCCCAAGCTGATGGGATCCTCCTTCTTTTTGATACCTCAAGACCAGAAACCTCTGAAGATTTAAAACTTCTTTCTCAATATAAAACTAAAAAGCCAGTGATTATCTTTAACAAAATAGATCTACCGTCAAAAATAAATAAAAATAAAATATTGAATCAAGCTCGTGGGGTTCATTATTTAGAAATTTCTGCTTTAAAGGGCACTAACGTTGAGGCTCTAAAAGATTTAATCTATAAAATCTTTGTCCCTGATCAAGATCAAGAGCAGGAAGCCATCCTTCATCTTCATCAGAAACTTCTTTTGGAAAAAATTGCAAACTGTCTTACTTCCGCCAGAAATATGCTTCATCAAGGTTATTCAGAAGAATTCTATGTGGAAGAGATTAGGAAAGCTATTTCCTTAATGGGACAGCTTACAGGCGAAATAAAAGCTGAGGAAATAATTGACAATATTTTCAGCCGCTTTTGTGTCGGCAAATAAGCAGGAATAAAAAGATGTTAGCTGATTACCAAGTCATAGTCATTGGCGCTGGTCACGCCGGCTGCGAAGCTGCGCGTGCGGCCAGCCTCATGAACCTGGAAACATGCCTCATCACTATTCATCTAGAAACAATTGCCCAAATGTCATGTAATCCAGCCATAGGCGGCCTGGCCAAAGGACAATTAGTCAGAGAAATCGATGCCATCGGGGGAATCATGGGCTTGCTGGCAGATGAGACCGGCATCCAATTCCGATTGTTGAACAGAAGTAGAGGAGGGGCAGTCCAAGCTCCAAGAGCTCAATCAGATAAAGCTCTTTACCGTTTGACCATGAAAAAATTGCTGGAAGAGGTTCCTCACCTTACTCTTTTTCAGGGAATTGCAACTGAAATCCTGGTTAAAAATAACAGAGCTGTGGGTATTAAGACTTTAGATGGAACAAAAATTTGGGCAGAGGCGGTCATCCTCACCCCAGGCACTTTCCTCAACGGCCTTATCCATATCGGACTTCACAGTTATCCAGCTGGCCGAGCTAATGAGCCTCCTTCACTTGAGTTGAGTACTAATTTAAAAAAATTAGGCCTTAAAACCTTTCGCCTAAAAACAGGAACCCCGATGAGGCTTCATAAGGATACTATAGACTGGAATCTGTTTAAACCTCAGCCTGGCGATGAGAAACCTGTTCCTTTCTCTTTTAGGACCAAAAAAAATTTATCCAATAAAATACTATGTTATATTGGTTATACCAACTCAAAAACTCACCAAATAATAACCAACAATTTGGATAAATCCCCTCTTTACAGCGGTAAGATTGTGGGAATTGGGCCTCGGTACTGCCCTTCTATTGAGGATAAAGTGGTTAAATTTCCTCATCATAAAAGACATCAATTTTTCCTTGAACCCGAAGGCCTGGAAACCGCTGAAATTTACGTTAACGGTATTTCTTCAAGCTTACCTCTTGAGGTTCAGGCCCAAATTTTGGAGAGTATTCCTGGCTTAGATCAGGCAAAAATTTTAAGGCCTGCTTATGGCATCGAATATGATGCTGTTCTGCCTACTCAGCTCAAACCTACCTTGGAGACAAAAAAAATTGAAAATCTCTTTTTAGCCGGCCAGATAAACGGCACTTCTGGTTACGAAGAAGCTGCTGCTCAAGGTTTGATGGCCGGTATAAATGCATCTCTCAAAATAAAAAAAAAGAAGCCTTTTATTCTGAGGAGAAATGAAGCCTATATAGGTGTTCTAATCGATGATCTCATCTCGAAGGGAGTAGAAGAACCTTACCGGTTGTTTACCTCCAGAGCTGAATATAGAATTTTACTCAGAATGGACAATGCTGATAAGCGCCTGATAGCCTACGGCCATAAATATGGACTTATCAACGATAAGGATTATCAAGCATTTCTTAAAAAACAGGAACGAATAAAGCAAGCTATGGTAATCCTAAGCCAAGAAAGAATAAAAACAGAAAACAGAGAAACAATTTCTCTAAAAGAATTTTTAAAAAAGCCTGAAGTCAAATTCAAAAATGTGTTAGAATATAAAAAATTTAATTTAACTGATGAGGAAATTCGCCATCTGGAAGCTGAAATAAAATATGAGGGTTATATAAAAAAGCAGGAAAAAGAAATTGCCCGTATGAAAAAGATAGAAAAAGAAAAAATTCCTGATAATATTGATTACCACCAGGTTCCAGGCCTTACTCGAGAAGCAAGAGAACAGCTGACCAAATTAAAACCTAAAACTATAGGTCAAGCCAAAAGATTACCGGGTATAACTCCAGCAGCAGTGGTAAATCTACATATATATCTCAACATCCAAAAAAGAAAACAATGTTCCACGTGAAACATTAAAATCAATGAGCCGGATAATTGCTGTTGCCAATCAGAAAGGGGGAGTAGGTAAAACAACAACAGCTATCAATTTAGCTGCCTCCTTGGCTTTAAAAAAAAGGAGGGTTCTGATTATCGATTTTGATCCCCAGGCAATGGCCACTGCCGGCTTGGGTAAGCCCAAAGTAGAAAATAAAGGCATTTATCCTGCTCTTATGAATGGCCGTTACCTGATGGATTATATTCTGCCCGCTGAACTGGACAACCTGTATATCTGTCCTTCATCCCCTGAATTAACGGGGGTTGAAGCAGAGCTTTATGCCAAAGAAAACCGTGAACAAAGACTTAAGTGGGCTATCAACAGGATTAGAAAGTTTTTTCATTTTATTCTAATTGATTGCCCTCCTTCGTTGGGCTTTTTAACTCTTAATGCTCTGACTGCAGCTGATTCAGTTCTGGTGCCTATTCAGTGCGAGTTTTTTTGTATGGAAGGTATTCCTGAACTTCTCAAGACCTTTGATCAAGTCCGGGCCTACCTTAATCCCTCATTACACCTTGAAGGGATTGTCCTGACCATGTATGATGAACGCACGAATCTTTCTAAACAGGTAGCCGCAGAAGTCAGGCAATCTTTAGCGGACATAGTTTATGAAGTAATTATTCCCAGAACAGTAAGGCTGGCCGAAGCTCCAAGTTTTGGTAAACCTATTATTCTTTATGATATAAAATCAAAAGGTGCTGCAGCTTATCTCAAATTAGCAGAGGAGATTTTAAAAAAATGAAAAAGAAAGCACTAGGGAAAGGCCTCAAGGCCTTTATTCCTGAAGAATATGGAATTTTAAAAGAAGAAAGATACGCTGATTTGGATATAGACCAGATCAAACCAAATCCTTTTCAACCTCGGCTGACTTTTAATCCTCAAGCAATTGAAGAGCTGGCCCAGTCCATTCAAGAATCAGGCATTCTTCAGCCTATTGTCGTCGTCCCCGAAGAAGGTCACTATCGAATTATTGTTGGTGAACGCCGCTGGCGGGCAGCTCAAAAAATCGGCCTCAAGAAAATTCCAGCACTTATCCGCAGTCTTCCTCAGGATAAACAGCTTGAGGCTTGCCTGGTAGAAAACTTGCAACGGGAAGACCTTAATCCTTTAGAAATCGCCTTGGCTTATCAAAAATTGATGGAGGACTTAAATTACACCCAACAGCAAATAGCAGAAAAGGTTGGAAAAGACAGAACCTCGGTCACTAATTATCTTCGTCTCCTCAAACTGCCATCTGAAGTTCAAGCCTATTTATCTCAGGGAAAAATTTCCATGGGTCATGCTCGAGCCTTACTCTCTCTGGAAGATAGCCATCTTCAGCTAGCTCTGGCTCGAGAGACGGCAGATAAAAAATTATCGGTTCGAGAAGTAGAAAAGTTAATTAAAAAACGCCTAGAAAAACAACCTACCTCACGGCCGTCTCTTCCTGATCCAGACCTAGCGGCCATTCAAGAAGAAATGCTAAATATCTTAGCCACAAAAGTTATTATTTCTGGCCATCAACATAAAGGTGTGATAAAAATATATTATTTTTCAGTGGATGATTTAAACCGAATCTATGAAAAAATAAAAGGAGAAAATTAATGAAAGACAAAAAAAGGGAAGTTGACGAAAATAAAATAACCGGCTTCTTTGATAAAGATACCGAATTCAAAGGTGATCTCAATTTTAAAGGCACATTTCGCATAGACGGACGCTTTAAGGGCAAGATTGATTCGGACTCAATTCTTATTATTGGTGACAATGGCAAAGTAGAGGCAGACATAAAAATCGGTTACTTGATTATAAATGGAGAAATCAAAGGAAATATCCAGGCTTCAGAAAAAGTTGAAATAAACTCTAAAGGCCGAGTCTTGGGAACTATTATTACTCCCAAATTAGTAGTGGAAGAAGGAGCTTATCTCGAAGCCAACTGTCAGACTACAGATAAAATTCAGCCCCCCTTAACTGAAAAAAAGGTTGAAACAGGTATAACACCTTGAAAGAAGCTTTAGGTATTATTCCGGCCCGTTATCATTCCCGCCGATTCCCGGGTAAAGCCTTAGCTTTAATTAATAACAAACCCATGATTCAGAGAGTATACGAACAAGCCACAACTTCAAAATATTTAAATCGGGTTATTGTAGCTACCGATGACCAAAGAATTTACGCCGCTTGCCAAGCTATTGGGGCTGAAGTCTGGCTAACTTCCCCTGACCACCATTCAGGAACAGAGAGGGCAGCCGAAGTAGCAGCTCAGATAAAAGCTCCCATAATCATTAATATTCAAGGAGACGAGCCGCTTATCCAAGGGGAAATGATAGATTCTTTGGTAGCTGTTCTTGAAGATGAGGCCATCCCCATCGCTACTTTAGCAGCCAAAGTTAATGATTTAAGCCTATTAACAGAAGAGAATATTGTTAAAGTCGTAGTTGATCGACAAGGTTTTGCTCTTTACTTTTCTCGCTCGCCCCTTCCTTATCATCCTCCCGATTATTTCCTCCAACACATTGGCCTTTATGGATATCAGAGAGATTTTCTGTTGAAATTTCAATCGTTAAAGCCTTCTCGTCTGGAAAAGATAGAACGTTTGGAACAGCTTCGAGCCCTGGACAATGGTTACCGCATAAAAATATTAGAATTTCCCTTTCCGACCTTGAGTGTTGACACCCCGCAAGATATAATCAAGGTAGAAAATTATTTAAAAGAAAAAAAAGATGAGTAAATTTATTTTTATTACAGGAGGAGTACTGTCAGCTTTAGGCAAGGGAATAGCCGCTGCTTCTATAGGCAGGTTGCTGGAAAGTCACGGCTATAAAATCACCCTGCAGAAGTTCGACCCTTATCTCAATGTCGATCCTGGAACTATGAATCCCTTCCAGCATGGTGAAGTCTATGTTACTGATGATGGAGCCGAAACAGATCTTGATTTGGGTCATTACGAAAGATTTGCCTCCACTAAAACAACTAAAGCTCATAACTGGACAGCTGGTAAAATCTATGAAAAAATCCTAAAACAAGAACGAATGGGCGATTATCTGGGAAAAACAGTTCAGGTAATCCCCCACGTTACCGATGAAATAAAAAACGCTTTCTATGCTGTAGCAGATGAAAACGATATTGTCATTGTCGAAATAGGGGGGACTGTCGGGGATATTGAAAGCCAGCCCTTCCTGGAGGCTATTCGTCAGATGAGGCTTAGTTTAGGCAAGGATAATACTTTATTTATCCACTTGACTCTGGTTCCTTTTATCAAAACTTCTGGAGAATTAAAAACCAAGCCTACCCAACACAGTGTACGGGAACTGCGGGCTATCGGTATCCAGCCCGACATAATTCTCTGCCGCACGGACCGTTTCCTGAATGAAGAAATAAAAGCTAAAATATCCCTCTTTACTAATGTTCCGTTAGAGGCAGTTATTACAGCTAAGGATGTAGATAATATTTATGAAATCCCTCTTATTTTCGCCCAAGAAGGCCTGGATAGCATAATCCTTAAACTGTTAAAACTGCCTCCCCGCCAACGGCGTTTGGGCAGATGGAAGGCTATGGTCGAGAGAATAAACCACCCTCGAGACCAAGTAACAATTGCCCTTGTGGGTAAATATGCTGGCTTTCACGATTCTTATATGAGCTTAAAGCAGGCCTTAGATCATGGAGCAACCGCCCACCAGCTTAAGCTTAACCTTGAATGGATTGAAGCCGAAGAAGTAGAAAAGCATGGAGCCGAAAAAATTTTAGGGCATGCAGATGGCATTCTTGTCCCAGGTGGATTTGGAGTAAGAGGAATTGAGGGTAAAATAAAAGCAATAACCTTTGCCCGAGAAAAAAAAGTCCCCTTTTTCGGCATTTGCTTGGGCATGCAGTGCGCTACTATTGAATTTGCCAGAAATGTTGCTCATCTTAAGAAAGCCAATAGCACTGAGTTTGATCCCCACACTCCCTATAAAATTTTCTTTAAATGGCGGGAACTTAAAGGGGTCCAGAAACTGGGAGGGACCATGAGGCTTGGTCAGTTTTTGTGTCGACTTCAAAAGGGTTCAATGGCTGCCCAAGCTTACTCCCGCTTGAATATTTATGAACGCCACCGCCATCGCTATGAATTTAACCCTGACTACGAAGATGTCCTAACCAAGGCAGGGCTTTTTATTTCAGGTAAGAATCCTGATCATCAACTGGTAGAAATAGTGGAAATCAAAAACCATCCTTGGTTTTTAGGCTGTCAATTTCACCCTGAATTCAAATCTAAGCCTCTTGAGCCTCACCCTCTCTTTAAGGCTTTTATTGGAGCTAGTTATGCCTATCGTTGTCAAAGAAATAAAGATTAATTCCAAGGTTAAGATCGGAGGAGAAAACCCTCTTTTTTTAATAGGAGGCCCTTGTGTTATTGAAAGCGAAGAACATGCTTTTTTTCTGGCTCGAGAAATAAAAAATATTTGTCAACAATTAAGCTTAAACTTTATTTTTAAGGCCTCTTATGACAAAGCTAACCGCTCCTCGATAAAATCTTTTCGTGGGCCCGGTTTGGATAAAGGCCTAAAAATACTGAAAAATATAAAATCCGAACTTTCCCTGCCGATCCTCTCTGACGTTCACGAAGTCTGGCAGGTAGAAAAAGCAGCTGAGGTGCTCGATATCATTCAAATTCCTGCTTTCCTCAGCCGACAGACTGACTTAATTGTAGCTGCTGCCCAGACTCAAAAGCCCTTAAACCTAAAAAAAGGACAGTTCTTATCTCCTTATGAAGTAAAAAATGCAATAGACAAAGCCCTCAGCCAGGGAAACGATAAAATCATAATCACTGAAAGGGGCACTTGCTTCGGTTACAATAATTTAGTAGTCGACATGCGCTCTATACCTATCATGAAAAAATGGGGCTATCCAGTCGTTATCGATGCTTCCCATAGCGTCCAGAGGCCTGGTGGTCAAGGTACGTTTTCAGGAGGGGAAGCAGAATTCATTCCTTACATAGCCCGAGCCGGTCTTAGTGTCGGTGCTGATGGTCTGTTTCTCGAAGTTCATGACAATCCGCAGAAGGCTCTGTCTGATGGATATAACTCATTGATATTAAGTAAGTTACAAGATTTATTAGCCTCCCTTTCTAAGCTTAAGAAATGCCTCGGCAGGGAAAATTCTTTTGTTTAAGGCTCAATGATGGCTGTTAAAAAAGAAGATTTAATCCAAATAGGCAAACATGTTTTAAACACGGAAGCCAAGGCTGTTAAATCATTGGCTTCCAGGTTAGACGAGAATTTTGTTAAGGCAGTTAACCTCATTTTCAACCAAAACTCAAGGGTAATTATTACCGGCATGGGCAAATCTGGTTTAATCGGCCGCAAAATCGCAGCCACTTTAGCCAGTTGCGGAACTCCGGCTATCTTTATTCATCCAGCCGAAGCAGGCCACGGAGACCTGGGTATGATCCTCAAGGAAGATGTCTTAATTGCTATCTCTTATAGTGGCGAAACCCGGGAAATTGTAGACCTCCTGGATTTTGTCAAAAGGATAGGAGTTAAGCTGATAAGCATCACTGGAGATAAAAATTCCAGACTGGCCAAATATAGTGATATTGTTCTCGAGGCAAGAGTGGAAAAAGAAGCTGGCCCCAATGGCTTGATCCCCACCGCCAGCTCAACCGCGGCTTTAGCTCTGGGTGATGCCTTGGCTATTGCTTTAATGAAAAAGAAAGGCTTTGGTGAAAAAGACTTTGCCTTTTACCATCCAAAAGGACAAGCGGGTAAAAAGCTGCTTAAAGTCAAAAATTTAATGCATACCGGCCAGCAAATACCTCGTGTTTCCCAAAACACTCCGATGAAGCAAGTTCTAGAAGAAATGAGCCGCAAAAAATTGGGTATGACCTGTGTGACTGATAATCAACAGCGCCTAATTGGCATTATTACCGACGGCGACTTAAGACGAATGGTCCAAAAGTATAAGGATAGCTTCCTTTATAAGAAAGCCCAAGACTGTATGACTCCCAATCCCATTACTATCAGTCAGGAAGATTTGGCCACTAAGGCCTTAAATTTAATGGAGGAAAACAAAATAACTTCACTTATCGTCAAGAGTAAGAGGGGAAAAATAGAAGGAATTATCCACCTCCACGACTTATGGCGAACAGAAATGTTCTGATGAATAACCACCAACGAGCCCAGAAAATAAAAATGATCTTGATGGATGTAGACGGGACTTTAACTGATGGCCGGCTGTTAATCCTCCCCGATGGAGAAGAGCTCAAAACATATAATGTCAGGGACGGTACAGGAATCCTGATGGCTCATTTAGCTGGACTTAAAACAGGTATCATCACCGGCAAAGTCTCCAAATCATTAGAAAAAAGAGCCTCAAAACTTAAAATATTAGAAGTTTATCAGGGGATTCTGGATAAAAAAAGCGTTTTATTAGAGATCATAAACAAACACCATCTCAGCCTGGAAGAGGTTGCTTATATTGGCGATGACTTAGGCGACCTTAACGTCTTGAAAGAAGTGGGTTTAGCAGGAGCTGTGGCTGATGCCCATCCAGAAGTAAAAAAACACAGTCATTACATTTGTAAAACAGCAGGAGGGGATGGAGCTGTGCGAGAATTCATAGAGTTTATTCTGGCTGCCCAACATAAATGGAAAATAGTAGAAGAAAGATTCAAAGAATTGACTAGTTTTGAAGATATAGGAAAAATCCTGACAGAAAAAGGTTGAAACTCAAGGGGATTTAAAGAGGTGGCCATTTAGATAAATATGGAAGGATATCACAGGCCATACAAATTGAAGTCAAAAGGAAGCTTCTTTCATTTAAAGTCTCTCTTAAGTCAAGATTATCTATGGAGGTTATAAATTGGAAATAAAACCTGAAATCTTCAGGCAATATGATATAAGAGGTGTCGTCGACCAGGATTTGAACTCTGAATCAGTTAAACTTCTTGGGCAGGGTATTGGCACTTATTTCCGTCAACGCCAGAAAGAGGAAGTAGTCCTTGGTCGCGATTGTCGCCTAAGTTCCCCTCTTTTAGCTAAAGCTATGACCGATGGGCTCCTTGCTACTGGTTGTCGAGTGATTGATTTAGGAATAATACCCACTCCTCTTCTCTATTTTGCCATTTATAGCCAGGACAGAGAAGCGGGTGTAATGATTACCGGTTCTCATAATCCTCCCCAGTACAATGGCTTTAAGATCATGATTGGCCAAGAAACGCTCTATGGACAAGCCATCCAGGACATCTATACTATTATCAAACAAGGTGATTTTATCCACCAACCAAGCCAGATGACCAGCTCCTATAATATTGTACCTGAATACAATGACTATGTGGTCAAAAACATCCGACTCAAAAAAAAACTAAAAGTGGTAATAGATGCCGGTAATGGCACAGCCGGTGTTATTGCCTGTCCCATTTTTAAAGAATTAGGCTGTGAGGTCATAGAGCTTTATTGCGAAATGGACGGTCATTTTCCTCATCATCACCCTGATCCTACTTTACCGGAAGCTCTTCAAGATTTAATTCACCAAGTGGCTGAATCTAAAGCAGATCTGGGGATAGCCTATGATGGAGACGGTGACCGTTTGGGCGTGGTCGACGATAAGGGTCATATTATCTGGGGCGACCAGTTAATGATTATTTTCGCCAGAGATATTCTCCCCTCTCACCCTGGAGCTCCGATTATCTCAGAAGTGAAGGCTTCTAAGCTCCTCTATGAGGAGATTGAGAAGCTGGGTGGACGGCCAATCATGTGGAAAACTGGCCATTCCTTGATAAAAAAGAAAATTAAAGAAGAAAAAGCTCTTTTAGCTGGAGAAATGAGCGGTCATCTCTTCTTTGCTGATAGGTATTTTGGCTTTGATGACGGTATCTATTCTTCGGCTCGATTGGCGGAAATACTGGCCCGTTCTGATCAACCGCTATCTCAGATGTTAGCTGATTTACCCCGCACTTACTATACCCCTGAAATCAGAATTTATGCTTCTGACCAAGTAAAATTTAAAATTGTCGATCTGGTTAAAAAAGAACTGGCCAGGAAATATCCTATAGTTGACATTGATGGCGTCAGAGCTCAATTCCCCAAGGGATGGGCTTTAGTTAGGGCTTCCAACACCCAAGAAGTCTTGGTGTTGCGATTTGAAGCCGATACTGAACAAGATCTAGCGGCTATTCGAAAAGAAGTCGAGCAAATTGTTGAAGAAGCTATCAAAAAATTATCTAATGATTAAGGGGCGAAAGCCGATTTGTTAACCGCAGTTATAGCTAAAAAGAAGTTAGGTTTATTTTGAAATAAATTTATTGGGTTTCTTGATTTAAAAAGAGGGAAAAATGGATCAGAGAGGAGTAATCATGACCGGCGGCTCTGGTACTAGATTTTGGCCCTTAAGCCGCCAGAAAAAACCAAAGCAGTTCTTGCCCATAATAAGCGACAAGACAATGATCGAAGAAACAGTAGACCGGATCCTTCCTCTAGTTCCCTATCCTAAGATCTATACCATAGCCAATCCTGAACTGACTAAATCCCTGAGGAAATATCTGCCTCAACTTCCCGAAGAGAATTTTATTGTTGAACCTCAAGGAAAAAACACTGGGCCTTCTCTTATGTTGGCCACAGCTTCAATCTTTCTCCAAAACCCTGAAGCAGTCATAGCCGCTCTTCCTGCTGATCACCTTATAAAGGACGCTTCCCTCTTCCGAAAAAAGCTCAAAGCTGCCTTCAAGGCTGCTGCTCAGTCAAAAAAGCTAATTACTTTTGGTATCCCCCCTTCATTTCCAGCCACCGGTTATGGCTATATCCATTTCTCTAAAGAAAAGCTGCTCTTAATCCTAGAGGAAAAATTCTATGAGGTAGAACAGTTTAAAGAAAAACCAAAACTAAGCCAGGCCAGAATTTTTTTAAAAAAAGGAAATTATTTCTGGAACTCAGGCATATTTATCTGGCAAGCTTCAGTTTTTGTTCAAAAAATAAAAAATTATGCTCCAGACCTTTTTAAATATTGGTCCAGGTTGGTCGAAGCTTTAAGAGAAAAAAATAGAGAACAAATAGTCTCCATTTTTTCGGCCCTACCTTCTCTCTCGATTGACTATGCTCTGATGGAAAAAGCTAAAGGGATCCTAATGGCTGAAGGTAATTTCGGTTGGTCAGATGTAGGGGCCTGGTCCTCTTTAGCCGATATCTGGCCTCAGCAAGAAAAAAAGAATGCCCTAAGAGGAGAGAATATTATTCTCGATACCGAAGGCTGCCTCCTCCATAGCCCCCATAAATTAACAGCTCTCATCGGCGTCAAAGATTTGATTGTGGTTGACACAGAAGATGCTCTTCTTATCTGCCACAAAGATCATGATCAGAAGGTGCGAGAAGTAGTCGAGAAGCTCAAAAAAAAAGGCAAAATTGAATTACTATAACTTTATTGTCTCCCTTTTTTAAGAGGCCTGGTTTCCACCATAAATACCCCAATTAAGGCTGCCAGGGAAAAGATAAAGGCTCTCCAGAGGGAAGTAAGCCAGATAGTACCATTTAGTTGAATATTAAAAAAGATATCTCCTCCCTTTTTTATAAGCAAGCTGGCCAAGGCTTCATTTAAAATTGGGTAAAAAAAGCCGATAAGAGCTCCACTGGAAATTCCTGCTACTACCCTTCTTGACAACAAGGCTCCACCGGCCCAAGCAGAAGCAGCCCCTCCTGCCAACACTCCTGACCAGATAGCCAGCCACCAGATATTGCTAAATTGAGGCGCCATCCCTGTCAAATAAAAATAAATGATGTCTATTAAACCCAAAAAGAGAAGGCCTCCCAGGAAGCAAAAGAGGATATGCCAATATCTAGGTTTTAGGCCGGTGCGCAGCTGCCGCCGCTGACGGAGGCGGCGCCGCAGGGTGAGGGGATAGTTGTAAAAAATATCAAAGACCACATGCTCTAGGAGGGCTCCTCTCTCTCCAAAAACAGGCACAATGTGGGCCGCTCCCGTAGCCCAGTGTCCGGCCATAAAACTGGCCAGTTCTGGATAACGGTAGGCCATCTGGATGGGAAAAGCCAAATAGCCGATGTATTTAAAATAACTCAGATAAAAGGCAATATTGTAGTCTTTTAAATTGCGCTCTTTTAAAACAAGATAGGTAACATACAGCCCCCGCACCAGAGAACCAGGAGAAAGAGGGGTAATCTGAAAAAATCCAAGAATAAGCCCAGCATGAAGTGAAGCTTCTGCCCAAGAAAGCTGAGGGTGGAGGCGGATATAGATAAAAGCTACCAGGACTGAAACAATCTGGGTTACAGGCAAAGTACAGATATGAACAGCCAGGCTCTTCAAGTATTTCTGGATAAAAGGTTCTTTTATCTGGGAAGCAATATGAGCTGCTTCCTTTTCAGTCAACATACCATCTCTTTCCCCCTGAGCCACAACATCCAGCAGCCACTTTTCCCGAACTTCTGCTTTGAAATAAAGCCGGAAAGGACGGACAAAAATATTGGATAAGGATTGGATAAAGAAGCGACGGTCTGTCAAAAACCTGTGTAATTTAGCTGGCAGAAGGGAAAGTGGCCAATGGAGCAAAAATGGAGGTAGGCGGCCGGCCAGCTTCTGGGCCCGATCGGCTTCAACTCGTCCAGCACGGTGCCAGCGGATAAGAGACTCAGCCATACGGGCTCGGCCAGCCCTCAGAAAATAATCTAGGCTGGTCAGCAAACTTTTATAGTGGAGCCGATAATCGGCTTGCCCCCAGATTTTTCGCAGCCAACTTCCCAGAAAAGGAATAATCCCAAGCCACCAAAAGATTAATGTAAGAATCTTTTTCCGAGATAACTTCTCCAATGTATCTTTATCTACAATATTGCGGATTTTCCAGCTTCTAATATTAGCCGTCATTATTGAAGACCACAGTTTCCGGCTGTAAAGTAATTTGAGGTGATGATGGGTAATATCTGGTAAGGAAGAACGGTAAGACTCTTCGCTCTGGCGAAGTTCCTCTATAGCTTCCTCCATCCCGCCGAAAGCTTGAGAATTCTTTTGGATAAAGTTTTGAAGTTTGCCTATATCTCCTCTATCGAACTGAACCAAGCTGCCTCGAGTGATTCCCTGGACAATAAGTTTGAAATCAGCTGGACACATAGGCAGGAAAGGTAAAAGAGCAAGTCCTGCCCTAAAATCAACGGCTACCAATCCTTTATCGGGATAAGGATCGCTATCTAACCTTTTAAGGACATTAGGCTGGCTTTTGAAAGTCCACCACTCATATTGACGGGCCAGTTCTACCGCTCCCATTTCATGCATCAGCTTAACCAGCCTGGCCATGAAGGCCCGTTTTGCTCGATATTCGGGAGAGCCTATACCTTCTCCCGTTTGCCCAACCTCCCATTTCAAGCGGGTATCCAAATTATCATCTACTTCAAAGCGCCAGACTCGCCCTTCTATCCATTCGCTGATTTCTCCGCAGCTGCCGATGACAGGGTCTACAAAAGTGGCTAAAATATCGACTACAGCCTCCTCAGAGCCCAAATAAAGCCCAGCCCCGCGTCGGATAAGCTTCTGCCATAGAGAAGCAGCCCGTAGAGCAGCAGGATTGACCTGAAGGGAAAAGGGGCCTTGAAAAGCCAGGAAGTAAATCAGATTGCGGTACCAGCGAGCTAATCCTGTGGGAGGGACAAGGATTTTCATGGCATAGAATTTTCCCTCTTGGAGGCCTGAAATTGGTTCTCCTGCGGCTTTTATACTTAAAACTTTAACTTGATAAACCTGACCAGCGTAACCTCCTCCTACAAATTTCTCCACCCTCAGCTTCACTTCAGCCAGCGCCGCCGGGAGGACGCCGGTTATATTTAAAGTGAGCTCTGACCCCGGGTCGTAGCGCTGAATGCGTAAGGGGCGGTAAACTTTCTGATGGTAGAAAAGCTTCTCCAAATACCTTATGGTTTCAATCGAATAGTCAACTGCCATCCAATTTTCCTTAGCCAGCTATTTTAACACATTTAGCACTCAAAGGGGTTGATTAATTCTTTCTTATCCAATATTTTACTTCAGCCAAAGGATAATAAATATGCCAGAGGAATTTTGAGGGTATGCCTGGCCAGGATTGAATAAACGTCCTTGTCTTTCAGTATTTAACAAATAAGAGTAAAATTAGTTAAAATGAGGTGTTTTATGAGAAATTTTGCCTGGTCAGTAATAGCCTTGTTATTTGTCCATTCATTACTCTTTTCTTCTCTTCAGCCAACCACCACTGAGCCTGATAACCTTGTAGCCAAAGCCAAAGAATTCGTCTTACTGCTGGAACAAGGTGAATTCACCAAAGCTGTCAAACTTTTTGATGATGTTATGAGCAAGGCTATGTCCTCAGAGCAGCTAAAAAAAGCCTGGCAGTCGCTCACAACCCAGGCTGGAGCATTCAAAAAACAAACGACCGTCAGGAAACAAATCTCAGGGAAATATGATATAGTCTTCATCACCTGTCAGTTTGAAAAAACTTTGTTAGATATTAAAGTAGTCTTTGATAAAAACAAACAAATCGCAGGGCTGTGGTTTGTTCCAACTCAAAGCAGTCTTAAATATAGCCCTCCAAGCTACGTTAATCCATCCCTATTCCAAGAAAAAGAAGTTAAAGTAGGAAGCGGTGAATACATACTCCCTGGCACATTAACCCTGCCAGAGGGCGATGGCCCCTTTCAAGCCGTTGTTCTTGTCCATGGCTCAGGTCCCTTAGACAGAGATGAAAGCATTGGGCCAAATAAACCATTCCGCGATTTGGCCTGGGGATTGGCCTCAAAAGGTATTGCTGTTCTCCGCTATGAAAAAAGGACTAAAGCTTATGGTAAAAAATTGATTTCTGATAAAAAACAATTAACTGTTAAGGAAGAGACCATAGATGATGCTCTGGCCGCCTGCCAGATGCTCCGAAATACTGAGAGAATCGATGTCCACCAGATTTTCGTTCTCGGGCACAGTCTGGGTGGGATGCTCATTCCCAGAATCGCAGCCCTCGATTCGAAAATAACCGGCTTCATCATCATGGCCGGGGCTACCCGCCCCCTCGAAGATGTGATTTTGGAACAGTTACATTACATCTTTTCTATTGATGGCCAAATATCAGGATCCGAAAAGGAAAAGCTGGCTGAAATTAAGGCTGCTGTGGATAAAATCAAAAATTTAAAAACATCTGAGGCCGAAGTATCTGAAGAAAACATCCTCGGAGCTCCTCCTGTCTACTGGCTCGATCTTCACGGCTATAACCCAGCTCA
>CAZEQD010000042.1:0-17343 GCA_964514305.1 uncultured Eubacteriales bacterium | reverse complement strand
TATGACAGCGCTGAGTTATATGCCATACAGTGTAGGGAATGAAAAAAAACTTGCCACGCATAAAAAGTACCTCAGCTTAAAAGACACTTTTTACCCCAAAAAAATCTCATCTAAGAAATATTTATAGGTAGCATAATTTGTTAATTTATTTATTTTAAATAAAATATGCTAGCCAAAGGACATAAAAAAATACACATAAAAAAAAGGACATAAAAAAAGGAAAGGACATAAAAAAAATAAAAAAAAATAAGCAAATTTCAAGATAGTGAAAAGTGTACTTTTAAATTTTAAATCAGTGCGCTTTTAATTTTTCAATGACAAATAATAAAAAAAGTTTTGACGGGGTTTTTTCTGTATGATATTTTAGGTATACCTTTTAGTTAGCAAGAGTAACTAAATCTAAAAATTTGGAAACGCATAAGTATTTATTCAAGAAGGAGCAAAAATGAGACAAAAAAATGCCTTTTCAATTTTCTATTTAGCATTAGTTTTTTTTCTGGGTTTAGCTCTGGCCCCTCAACTTTTTTCTCAAAAGGCTCCAAAAGACAAACTGGCTCTTACTCCTCCAATGGGTTGGAACAGTTGGAATAGATTTGGGTGTGACATTAATGAAAAGCTAATAAGAGAAATTGCTGAGGCCATGGTTACATCCGGAATGAAAGATGTGGGCTACACCTATGTAGTCATTGATGACTGCTGGATGGCTCCAAACCGAGATAAGCAGGGAAATCTTCAGGCCGATCCCGAAAGATTCCCCAGCGGCATTAAAGCTCTGGCTGATTATGTCCACAGCAAAGGCTTAAAATTAGGCATCTATTCTTCAGCAGGAACAAAGACCTGCCAAGGATACCCAGCAAGTCTTGATCATGAAGAAAATGATGCGAAGAAGTTCGCCGAATGGGGTGTAGATTATCTCAAATATGATAACTGTTATAACCAGGGACGGGATGCAGTCGAACGCTATCAGAAAATGAAAAAAGCACTGGAAGCCACTGGCCGGGCAATCGTCTTCAGTATCTGTGAATGGGGACAAAATCGTCCCTGGCTCTGGGCCCCAGAGATAGGAAATCTATGGCGAACTACTGGAGATATCCAGAACTCATGGGAAAGTATAATGTACATCTTAGACCAGCAGGTCGGCCTTTCAAAATATGCTCGTCCTGGAGCCTGGAACGACCCTGATATGCTTCAGGTGGGTAATGGAGGGATGACTACTACTGAAGATAGGGCTCATTTCAGCCTGTGGTGTATTTTAGCAGCACCGCTTATGGCTGGGAATGACTTGCGCCATATGACTGAAGTGACCAGAGAAATATTAACAAATAAAGAAGCCATAAAAGTGAACCAGGATCCGGCCGGAATCCAGGGATATAAGATTCGCGACGAAGGAAATCAGGAAGTCTGGATAAAACCTCTAAAAAGTGGAGATTATGCTGTTTTGCTCTTAAACAGAGGAGAGAAATCTGCCTTCATAGTTATTCAGGCCGAAAAGATAGGAATGCCCCAAGCATCAAAATATGTAGTCAGAAACCTGTGGTCCCACAAAGAAGAAATTACAGGAGGGAGAATCGCTGCTAGAGTTCCCTCTCATGGTATAGCCATGTTCCGAGTCCATTCTGTTTCCTCCCCTCGCTAATTAATCCATTCTGCTCAGAATAAACTTTTCAATTAAAACAAAATAAATTAATACAGTTTATAGCTTTCCATTTTAGCTTAGAACAATCGCCTCCCTTTAAAAATTTAATCTAAGAAGTTCAAAATAATTCAAGGCGTCTTCATTCTTGCTTCCTCAAATTGACATCTCACAGACACTTGTGTTAAGTCAAAGATTAGCAGCAGCTGATGTATTATTTCCTTGATAAATTCTTCTTCGCTTTCCACTCATCCTTGATCATTTTCAATCTTCTGGGCTGGGCCTGGAAAAAAACAAGGCTAGCCAACCTTATCACTTTATCGCTCACCGCTTTTTCCTGGTTTATTCTTGGCATATGGTATGGATACGGCTTCTGCCCCAGCACAGAATGGCACTGGCAGGTAAGGGCCAAGCTAGGCCTTCATGACCTGCCCTCCTCCTACCTGAAATTTCTTATTGATTCCTTGACAGGGCTGGATGTCAGCCAGAAATGGGTCGATATTTTCGCTCTTATTTTTTTGATTTTAGCCTTTTCGGCTTCCATTTACACCAACATTAAAGATTTGAGGAAAAGATCTCCAAATTGATAATTTATAATAAAAAATATATAAAAGCTAAAAGTTGAAAAAAATGTTTTGCTGGGACTCTAAATTTCATCAGGAGGTAAAACGATGAAGAATATACCCCACAAAGATATGGTTGCTTTGTTAGTTTCAATCTTTTTACTAACAACGGCCATAGCTGGAGTCAAGACTCAAGAAAAAACCAAAATTACAATCGACTGGCTATACAGCCAGGAAGGAAAAAATGTAGCCAAGCTACCCTCATTTTGCTGGCTAAAGGATGGGACGGCTCTTATCTATTATCCGCTTCTTCCTAAAAAAGAACGAACTATCTTTAAATTTAATCCTGAGACTGGCCAACAAAATCCTATTTTAAAAGCAGAAAAAGCGCTTAAAAGCTTAAAAGGTCTTCTCAACAAAAAGAAATTGCCCAAGGTCCTGCCTTGGCCCTTGGCTTTTGATGGTCTGGGGAAAAGAGCTCTCTATCTTTTTGAAGATGATATTTTCCTTCTCGACCTTAAAGATTCTAAGTTTTCAAAAATTACAGGCAGCAAAGCTAAGGAAAAGTCTCCTAGATTTTCACCCGACGGCCAAAAAATAGCTTTTGTCAGAGATAACAACCTCTTTGTCTATGATATCGAGTCCGAGCAGGAAAAACAGCTCACCAGAGATGGCTCTTCCACCATCCTCAATGGTACACTTTCCTGGGTTTACTGGGAAGAAGTATTCGGGCGGCAGGATATTGGCTATTGGTGGTCAAAAGATTCCCGTTTTATTGCATTTCTCCATACCGACGAATCGCCTGTCAGTCTGATGCATTTTGTCGATTTCAAACCCTATGTTCCTCGAGTTATTACGCAGCGTTATCCCAAAGCAGGAACTTCCAATCCAAGAATCAGGGTAGGAGTTGTTGATGTAAAAGAAAGAAGAATCATCTGGGCTGATTTCAATAAAATACCTTATGAGTATCTTGTCCGGGTAAAATGGCTGCCAGACAGCAAACAATTGGCCGTGGAAACATTAAATCGGGCTCAGACAGAGCTCAATCTTTATTTTGTGGACATAGCCAGTGGCCAACCAACTCATATTCTAAAAGAAACAGACCCAGGCTGGGTAAATATTCATGATGATCTCTATTTTTTAAAAGACGGACAACATTTTATCTGGGCTTCAGAAAGAGATGGCTATAATCATCTTTATCTCTATCAAATGGACGGTAAATTGGCTAATCAGATAACCAAGGGTCTCTGGTCAATTCACTCAGCCGGGGGCGGTGTTTACTGGCTGCGCCAGGCTGTGACCTCTATCGATGACCAGAATAATTTGATCTATTTTACGGCCCTTAAAAAATCATCTATCGAACGCCATCTTTACCGCATAAAATTCGACGGCAGCCAAATGGAGCGTTTGACCAAAGAAGATGGCACCCACCGCATAGCTTTCAGCCCTGACTCAAAATACTATTTTGATGTTTACTCCAACATCTCAACCCTTCCTTCACTGGCTCTCTACAAAAATAGTGGCCAGCTCACCAAAATCATAGCTAAACCCCGGCCTGCGAAATTGGCCAAATTTGATGTTCAATATTCAGAACTTTTGACTATTCCTGCTCGAGATGGATTTCCTCTGCCGGCTGAACTGCTGAAGCCTAAAGATTTCAATCCTAGCCAAAAATATCCAGTAATAATTTATGTCTATGGCGGTCCTTCGGCACCAACAGTCTTTAACGCCTGGCGCTCTTCCATTCTTTTCGACCAGATCCTGTTGGATAAAGGATATCTGGTGATGCGGGTTGATAACCGCAGCGCCACGTCCATCAGTAAAAAACTGGAAAATATTATCCTCAAAGACGGCTATGGCACTAAAGAATTAGGTGACCTGCTGGATGCCGTCCGCTGGCTCAAAAAACAAACTTTTGTTGATCCTGAGCGGATTGGAATCTGGGGCTGGAGCGGCGGTGGTACCTTCACCCTCCTGGCTATGACCCATTCCCAAGAATTTAAAGCAGGAATTGCGGTAGCTGCTGTAACTGATTGGCGCTACTATGATACTATCTGGGCTGAGGCCTTTATGAAAAGGCCGGAAGACAACCTTAAAGGCTACGAGAAAACATCGCTGGTTAAACACGCTAAAAACCTCCACGGTCGCCTTCTTTTAGTCCATGGCACCTACGATGATAATGTCCACCCCCAAAACTGCTGGAGCTTTATCAATGAGCTTATAAAAGCCGGAAAAATGTTTGACCTGATGATTTATCCCATGCGCAAACATGGTATATCTGACGATCCCGCCAGCATTCACCTCTATAAGAAAATGGTTGAATTCTGGGTTAAAAACCTTTGAATTTTGGGGTCAGACCTTCATAAGTTTCATAACTTTAATTTTTACAAAAAGTGTAAGGTTCTTTACCCTCATCGAGCCAATAAAATAAATAAGAATATTTAAGTTATGAAACTTATGAAGGTCTGACCCCAAAAATTTATTGGCTTTTTTGTTTCTTTTTAATATCATAATTAGCTCTACAGAAAATATTGGTATATAATAATATTAACCAACTGGTAATTATCACATTGACAGGAGGTCAGGGAGATGAATAAAGCTATTTTGCTATTTTTAATTCTTTTTGGCTTATTTTTTTGGAACTTTTCGAACCGAACGGCTGAAACCAACCAGCAAAAATCGGAAAACCCTTTTTTCACTGAATACAATACCCCTTTCCATACTCCTCCTTTTGATAAAATCAAGGAAGAGCATTTCCTGTCAGCTTTTAAAAAAGGCATTAAAGTCCATGACCATGAAATTCAAGCCATTGTAAGCAACACCAATCCTCCTACATTCCAAAATACCATTGAAGCTTTAGAGCAAAGTGGTGCCCTTCTCAGAAAAGTAAATAATGTTTTTGAAAATCTAATTGATGCTAACACCAATGACAAGCTGCAGCAGATTGCCAAGGAAGTGGCCCCCCTTCTTTCCAAGCACCAGGATGATATAAACCTCAATGCCAAGCTTTTCCAGAGGGTTAAAGCTGTCTACGGCCAAAAAGACAGCCTGGATCTTTCGACTGAACAGAAAAAGCTCCTTGAGAAATATTACAAAGAATTTGTCAGAGGTGGGGCAAACCTTGATCCTCAACAAAAAGCCAGACTGCGGGAAATTAACAAAGAACTTTCGCTACTTACTCTCAAATTCGGCGAAAACATTTTAAAAGAAAACAATGCCTTTGAGCTGGTTATCGACAAAAAAGAGGACTTAGCCGGCTTGCCCGAAGCAGTTATCACCGCTGCTGCCGAAACTGCTAAAGAACGCGGCCATGAGGGAAAGTGGGTCTTCACCCTTCATAAACCGAGCATGATTCCTTTCCTCCAGTACTCACAGCGCCGTCCTCTCCGAGAAAAGATTTTCAAGGCCTACATTAACCGTGGCAATAATAATAACCAATTTGACAACAAAGCTATTGTGGCCAAAATCGTGGGCCTGCGAATCGAAAAGGCTCATCTTCTTGGCTATAAAACCCATGCTGATTATATCCTGGAAGAAAATATGGCTAAAAAACCAGAAGCTGTCTATAAAATGCTCAACGACATCTGGAAACCAGCTCTCAAGAAAGCCAAAGAAGAAGCAGCCGAAATGAAGAAGCTAATCGACCAGGAAGGCGGCCACTTCAAACTCCAGCCCTGGGATTGGTGGTATTATGCAGAAAAACTCAAGAAAGCTAAATATGAACTGGATGAAAATATGCTACGTCCCTATTTTAAGCTGGAAAATGTCCGAAATGGGGCCTTTGCTGTAGCTAATAAGCTTTATGGTTTAAAATTTGTGGAAAGAACTGACATTCCCGTCTATCATCCTGATGTTAAAGTCTTTGAGGTTAAAGAAGCTGATGGTTCCCATGTAGGCATCTTTTATACAGATTATTTTCCACGAGCCAGCAAAAGAGGTGGGGCCTGGATGAATTCCTACCGTAAAGAAGCTAAAGAAGGCGGTCACAAAACAACTCCCATCATCTGCAATGTCTGCAATTTTTCCAAACCAACCGGCGATAAGCCGGCCCTCCTCAGTCTGGAAGAAGTATCCACCCTCTTTCACGAATTCGGTCACGCCCTCCACGGACTCCTCTCCAATGTAACCTACCGCAAGCTATCAGGAACAGCTGTCTCCCGTGATTTCGTCGAGCTGCCCTCTCAGTTTATGGAAAACTGGGTTACTGTGCCTGAAGTACTAAAGATGTTTGCCAAACATTACAAAACCGGAGAAGTTATCCCGGAGGCACTGATTGATAAAATAAAGAAAAGCCGCTTCTTTAATCAGGGCTTTGCCACCACTGAATACCTGGCAGCTTCCTTCCTGGATATGGACTGGCATACCCTGACTAAGCCGCCCAAAGAAAGTGTTCTTCAGTTTGAAACAGAGGCTTTGAATAAAATAGGGCTGATTCCTGAGATTGTAGTCAGATATAGAAGCACCTATTTCAACCACATTTTCTCCGGAGGTTACGCAGCCGGCTATTACAGTTATATCTGGGCTGAAGTCCTTGATGCCGACGCTTTTGAAGCCTTTAAAGAAGCCGGTCTTTTTGATACTAAAACTGCCCTGTCCTTCAGGAAAAATATTCTGGAAAAAGGCGGCACCGAAGATCCAATGACTCTTTATATCCGCTTCCGAGGAAGAAAACCCAGTGTCGAACCCCTCCTCAAGAGAAGAGGCCTGATTTAATTCTTCAAAAAGTTAAAGTTTCAGATAGATCTGATAACAAGATAAATAACAAAAAACTGAGGCAAAATCTTAATTTCTGGATGGTAAGTATTTTTCTTTTTTTTCTACCAATATTCCTCAAATATTTATAAAATAGAAGGCCAAAATGTGAAAAGAGGACAGATATGAATATGGTTAAAAAATTATTTAGCAGAAAGCCTACCAAACTTATCTTAATTATCCTGGGACTCATAGCCTTTTTAGCCCTCGCTTATTTTGGTGGTCGTGAATTATATCTGGCCTACTGGCCGCTGGGTAAACTGCCTGCCCAAGACTGGAACGCCAAAAATTTAGAGAAAATCAATAACAGTAATATTAACCCTGATAATTTCTGTTTTGCTGTCTTTGGCGATAACAGAGACAACGATGAAGTTTTAATCAAGATCCTCAACGAAGTTGAAAATGACCCAGAGATTTCTTTCTCCATCCATCTGGGCGATATGGTTCACCATGGACGAAAAAGTGAATATTGTAATTTTATGAGCCTTCTCCAGAAATATCTGCATAAGCCGTTGTTAATGGTCGTTGGCAACCATGATATTAGAGGCAGAGGCAGCCGCTTTTACAGGAAAATATTTGGCCCGCTTTACTATTCTTTTGAGATTGGCCATATTGCTTTTATTGCTGCTGACACATCCTTAAGTAAAAAACTAAATAAAACCCAACTTCAATGGCTGGATGAAACTTTATCAAAAAGTGAAAATAAGCAAATTCTGGTTTTTGGCCATCAGCCTCTCTCTGATCCTCGAGGTGATCTCTATCTCCACTGTCTCTCACCCGAGGCTAGCGAGAAGCTGGTTTCTCTTTTCCGCAAGTACAAGGTTAGCCATGTCTTTAGTGGCCATATCCACAGCTATTTTCAAGGCCGCTGGCAGGGCATCCCCTATACAATTACGGCTGGAGCTGGAGCCCCTTTAGCTGGTGATAGCTCAGATCATTATTTTTATCACTATATAAAGGTGCGTGTTTCCCTGCAACACATTAGTTTAGAATTAGTTAGGATTTCTCAATAAGCCCAATTTTTCAATTCTTCTTCCATTCAGGCAAACGCCCGGGGGTATAAGGAGCACCGGCTTCCTCCAACATCTTCTCAATCCGCGGCACATCAACTTTGACCACTTCTTTGAGTTTATCCAGCACCGGCGGAAACTCCTCAGCTGCAATATTATAGGCATCCCGCTGGGTTTGGGTAGGAGCTGAAGTAGAACGCCACTGATCGCGGATAATGGCGTTTACTCTGCTGGCCAGTCCTGGTACCGTGTCTTTATCAAGTTTTCTCATGATCTGATCGCCAAAGAGGGACCGCCTTATATCTTCTATTTTAAGCTCAGTCTCTTTAATATTCTTACGCAGATCTTCCTCTGGAGCTGTTACACTTTTCAGAGCAATTTTGTAATGTTTTATTTTTGTGGTCAGCTCATTCACCAGCCGAGAAGAAGCGTTTACAGCCCGGCTTAGCTCTCTTACCTTCCTCTGGAAGGCAACCAGTTCTGCCCTATCTTTGGCTGGCAGCGAAGTATTACCTAAAACAACAGCCTTAAAGGTTACCAGCTCTGTTAGTTTAGTCACTACGCCATTTACACATTTCGACATAAATACTTTATAGACACCGGGCATCGCTAGAGTGCTTGAAGGCCCACTTGAAGTCGGCTTTTCATTACTGAGGCTGGTTGGATTTAGGCTCGGGTATTTCAGATCCCAGGTGAGGCGGTGGACACCCGCTTTCCCTGACGCTCTCAGCCGGCGGACAACATTATTTTCCTCATCCAGTATAGTAAAAATAAGATAGGGTTGCTCCTCCTCTTCTTCAGCTTTCATCTGTTCGTAAGTGGGGTAAGAAACTGGCTGGTTGTTTTTTATGGCTTCCTTTTCCCCTTCCCGCCTTCTCTCGCGAAGACTCTTAAGGCTTTCTTTAAGGTAATAAGTAATAGTCGCCCCAAAAGGTGGATTGTCGGCTGTAAAAAAGCTCTCTCCCTGGAAGGCCTTCTTAGAGCCTAAGCTGCCTAAAGGATTGGATTCAATATACATCAGAGCATCTTTTACAGGAAAAATATGAGCTTCCTGGCTTGCTGCCACTTGTTTTAGCTCTCTTAAAGGTGAATAATCATCAAGGATATAAAAGCCGCGGCCGAAAGTGGCCAGAACCAGATCATTTTCTCTCTTCTGAATGGCTATATCCCGAACAGCGATAGTTGGCAGCCCTGCTTTTAACTGTTTCCAGTGCTTACCGCCGTCAACGGTGAAGAACAAGCCAAACTCGGTTCCAGCAAAAAGCAAATCCTTATTCACATGGTCTCCGTCCAGTGCATAAACAGAGCCTCTCTGAGGCAGATTGGAAGCAATAGAGCTCCAGGTGTGACCGCGGTCTGTACTTTTCAGGATGTAGGGCTTAAAGTCTCCGTTTTTATGATTATTGAATGCTGCATAAACTGTGTTTGAATCGTGTTTAGAAGCTAAAACTCGATTAACATATGTTCTTTCTGGTACGCCGGGAAATTTATCTACTCTTCTCCAATTCTTGCCGCCGTCCTCAGTAACCTGAATCAGGCCATCGTCGGTGCCCACATAGAGGAGGCCTTCCACCAGAGGCGATTCATCCAGGGTTGTAATGTTGCCGTAGCGGGAGGTTGAGGCATTTTTGGCTACAGCCCAGAGCGGCCAGACTTTGCCCATGACTTTCAGTTTATTGCGGTCAAGCTGACGGGTTAAATCAGGACTAATAACCTGCCAGGTATTGCCTCTATCATCACTTCTAAATACTTTATTGGCAGCAAAGTACAAACGGGTATGAGAATGGGGGCTGATGAGGAGAGGGGCATCCCAGTTCCAGCGGTATGCCTTCTCCCCTTTTCTCTCTCTGGGTTTAATGCCCATCCTCTCACCGCTTTTTTTATCGTAGCGGACCAGGCCGCCGTACTGGGACTGAGCGTAGACGATATTGGGATCCTGAGGATCAATCTGGGATTCATAGCCATCTCCTCCCTGGGTTACGACCCAATCCGAATTGACTATGCCGTGGGCACTTATTGTTCTCGATGGACCTAAAAGGCTGTTATTATCCTGAGTGCCACCGGCCACATTATAAAACGGCCGGGCATTATCAACGGTCACCTTGTAGAATTGGGTCACCGGCAGATTAGCCATAAACTTCCAGGTCTTAGCCCGGTCAAAAGACTCATAAATGCCGCCATCACAGCCGACAAGATAATAATCGGTATCGTGAGGATCTATCCACAGAACATGATTATCAACATGCTTGCTCCTTTCACCCAAGTTGTGGAAAGTTTTGCCGCCGTCATCGCTAACCTGAATAAGAACATCCATGGAATAAACCCGGTCTAAATCTTTGGGATCACAAAAAATCTCCTGATAATAATTTCCCCGAGAGGTGTAACTGCTTCTTTTTTCCCAGGTGGCCCCGGCATCGGTGCTGCGGTAAAAACCTCCTTTACCTTCTTCGGCCTCGACAATGGCGTAAATATAGTCAGAATTGACAGGGGAGATAGCCAGGCCAATACGGCCCAGATCTCCGGAAGGAAGGCCTTTGTTTATTTTTTTCCAGGTAGCGCCAGTGTCTTTTGATTTGTAAATGGCCGATTCCGGCCCGCCATCAATTAAAGTCCAGACATGGCGGCGTCTCTGATGGGCTACAGCGTAAATAATATCAGGATTGCGGGGGTCAAGATGAACCTCACTGACACCTGTGTTTTCACTTATGGTCAGAACTGCTTTCCAGGTTTGGCCGCCGTCTGTGGTTTTATACAAGCCTCTATCGCCGCCGGCCCGCCACAGCGGCCCGTAGGCAGCTACATAAACTACATCTGAATTTCTGGGATCAACGGCAATCATACCAATATGTTCAGATTCCTTGAGGCCCATATTCTTCCAGGAACGGCCGCCGTCCTCAGATTTATAGACTCCATCACCGTAGCCAACACTGCGCTGATTGTTGTTCTCACCTGTACCCACCCAGATAACATGAGGGTTATTGGGATCCATGGTGATGCAGCCTATGGAATAGGAGCCCTGACTGTCAAAGATGGGCTCAAAGGTAGTTCCCTCATTGGTTGTTTTCCAGACGCCTCCTGAAGCTGTGGCCACATAGAATTCGCTCCTCTTGTTAGGGTTGACAGCAAAATCAGCAATCCTGCCCGAGGTTACGGCTGGCCCGATTGACCTCCATTTAAGACCTGAAAGGGAAACTTTGGCCAGTGGGTCTTTGGCTTGCTCTTTATTTGCCTTCTTCTTGGCAGAAAGAAGCGGGCTGGTGAGGGTAATGAGGAAAATGATGATGAAAATAGTGAGAAGAAAAACATTAAAAATTTTTACTGTCCGATTTCCCATAATCTCCTCCCTAAATAAATTTTTTTATTATGGCTATCTTTTAGCCTTTTAGGCTTAGTCTTTGAGTCCTTAAGCTCAATCATTGATTTTTTAAGCTTAATCCAAGCCTTAAGAAATTTCAATCTCTTAAGGGGAAAAAAATGAAAATAAAAAATAGAAAAGAGATGTATCAATCATTTACCAAAAGGGACGGCTGTAAAAGGTCTAAAGGGGGGTCTAAAGGGTCCAAATCTATCCAAAGGGGGGGTCAGACCGATTTAAATTAAATATATTAAATTAGATATCAAACAAATCTGCTTAATTTTTGCTCTTAATTCGCTTTTTTAGGGCCAAAAAAGCCTCTATAAAGAGGGCTAATCTACGGCTCAAAGCCAACAGCTACTATACCTAAATTCAAATTTAAAGACACGATTTTCATTTCTGAAGCAAAGCTAATAAAGCTTACAGCCTTTTTTTTAGCTAAAAAACGACATTCCAAGTATTAAAAATGCTTAGATATATATTCTACCTTATTTAATTCCAATAAGATAAATCGGTCTGACCCCTTGGCCTCTTGTGGCCCTGCTTGGCCTTGGGATTTGGTGGTTTTACTGCTTGTGGCTTTGCTGATTCTTCCTGCTTCTGATACCTATTCTTCCTTAATTTACATCTATATTAATACCAGCAAATGCACAATTATATGTTTTTTTCAACTCCCCTGAATCATCATATTCATAAATTGTTATCCCCTGGGTTGAAGAAACAATTTCTGCCTTTCCATCATTATCTATATCTTTAACTTTAACCCAAAATTCCATGTCATTTCGCTCTAAAGAATTTACAATTTCATATACTCCATCAATATATTTAAATATATGAAGATAATTAGTCCCCTCCGTAGTACCTGAAGTGGCCACTACCACTTCGTTTTGGCCATCTCCATCAACATCTCCAGCATCAACTCCTTGGGTAAAACCTTCTAAAAAATCACTGATAAATTTGCTTTTATACGCATGCTTTCCTTTAGATTCATCATTTTCCCATTTCCATATCATCAGCGTGTTGTTATTCCCTCCTGCAATTATTTCATTAAGAGGATCATTATCTACATCTCTAACTTTTACCACATCAATACCTAAAAATGATATATCTGGGTTCAAAACATTAATCGGCTCAGCTATAGTTTCTATCCACTTCTTATTTTGATCATCATATTTCCAGATTATCGGTGCTCCTATATTAAACATGGCCAGAACTAACTCATTCTTAGAATCGTTATCTGCGTCTCCAACATCTAAACTAAAAATAGTATCATCATATTTTGGAAATGCATCTTGGTATTCGGGCTCCAAATTATAACCAAGGCCATCCCAATTTATCTGGTAGACTATTATATCATGCCAGGTAATCATGACAATTTCTTTCTGTCTATCATTGTCGACATCTTCAATAACCGCTTGTCTTATCCAATCTTTTAACTCTCCTAGTTCACGACTGGTCCAAGTAGGCAAGCCATCTGGACAGCCATCTTCATCTTCAAAAATATAAATTTTGTGGTTATAAGTATTACTTTTATTGCGTCCTCTCTTTCTTTCGCCAACCATGTAACTTACTGCGGTTATTATCTCTTTTTGACCATCATTATCTACATCCCCAATTACCGTTGCACAGCCATTAGCAGGGGTTACACTGCTCGCCCAGCTTACTCTATAATTATAATTATTAATAGGATCAGGATCATATTTATACTGGTAAATTTGATTACCATTAAACGCGGTTACTATTTGAAGCGTGTCTTGGTTAATTATCAAATTGCCGTAGTTCTGAGGTAAACAATCATCACAAGGTTGGCTATCCTGACTCTCCCTCCAATTATATTCTTCCCCTTCACAGTTACCATTGTTGTTGCATGGGTGTTTATTTTTGCCTGGCGGCTTATCAGGCTTTCCCTCAATTTTCACCTGGGCTTGAATAATGCTTAAACTGAAATAAATTAAAATAACAATAGAAATAACTAGAAAGATAAGTAATTTAAATTTGGAGCTTTTGTTCATCATTCCCTCCTTTTTAATACATTAACATCCTATCCAAACAAAATATCAGATGTCAACAAAAATAATGCGGCAAAAAACGACAAAATACGACATTTCTTTGAAATCTATTAATAACACAAGCTTAGATAAAATAGCTCCGCCTTTGACTATTAAGGGATTTTTTATTTAAAGGGAAACCAAACCCTAGTTTTATCCAAAAAAACAGCAGTTTTTTCCCGGTTGAGCCCGAGCACCAAACACCAGTAATTAACTGCTCTTTTACTGAGGTTTCTATTTTTCATCAAGACTTCAATGAATTTTTCTAAACCGTATTTTTTCTGGACTTCGGCTATATAATCAAAGCCCCCGAAATTTATAGCTCGTTCGATTTCTGTCTCCGGATCAAGATTCCGTACATCCCTATCCCAGAAAAGTTCCCTTCTCATCGGCATAACCTTATAAAGAAGTCTTTAATTTCCTCCCAATCCTCGGCCGATATTTTCCGGGCTCTCCCTTTCTCTCCAAAGAGCCAAATGGCCTCAAGCTCCAATTCAGCATCATCGAAATAGACTAAGGCTTTTTTAAGATGATAATCATATTCTTTATCAAGGCCATACTTTTTTCTAACCATCAAGGATAAATCCTCAAACGAGTGGCCAGACTCCTTCAATAAATAATACAGATCAACGAAATCTTTAGCTGAACCTCTCTGGACAAGGGCGATGGCTTTCATGGCCTCTATATCGTCAAGAGAAGCAAGATCTATTGCTATACCTGGTTTTAGCTCGTAGGAGTTTAAGGGAGAGAGAAGTTTGTAAGGAAGAAAGAAAAGAGAAAATTTTATTATCTCTGGAGAAAGGTAAGCGATTAGAGTATCCTTTTCGAGAATTTCGACCTTTGTCTCCTTGATGAGCTTTCTTATTTTAAAAAGCAAGGCCTCAGCCATAAATGGTTTCTGGGTAAAAAAATCGAGGTCTACAGATATCCTGTGAGGAAAATAAAAATAGACAGCAGTTCCTCCAGCCAGATAGCTATCGTCAGGAAGAACCTTACTCTCTACAAGCTGAATGAGGAGGTGCTCAAGCCTGGAAAATGTCTCTATTATGTGCACTATTGTATTTTAACATGGATTTAATTAATCTTAAACAATATAAAGCTTCGGACGGAAAATATGTGAGGTATCTTTCTTTGGGGGACAATTTCTGACATCCAGGAGGCCGCAAAAACTGGGGACAAAATACATATTAACCTATTTTTTTTAAAGGTAAGGAATTTTAAAGGCTTTTGAAAATCATTTTATTTAAGTGGTCTTTATCCAAACATTTTTTTATCCCCTTAAGTAGCAAAAAAGTTTGTCTTAAATAAGCTTCAGATTAATAAAAATTTGAAAATGAGTTAGGGTTCTATTATCCTGAAAGAGATTATAATGAGGATGCAGATAGTTTTGAGTACCGAAAATAATTCCAATAAAGATTTCAACCTAGCCGAACATAAAGGAGAACAAATTGGCCAAGAGAAAAAAAGAAGGTCTATGTCCCTGTGGCTCAGGCAAAAAATACGAAGATTGCTGTCTTGAAAAGCATTACTTCACAGACAGACGGCAGGAGCTGCGGGCTGCCCATGAGGAGCTGAAAAAAGAAATAAACAAAAGGTCTTTCCACTCGAAAGAAGCACTCCAGGCCTTTACAGATGATTTTATGCAGAGAAAAAACAGAGAGCCCAATCCTGATTTTTTAGGGCTTTCAGCCGATCAGGTTCATCGTATGCTATACTTCCCCCTTGCCTTAACATCAGATATCGTCCAGATCAATGAAGATCTTCCTCTGGAAACATTCCAGTCTATTCCTGTCGTAAGAAAAAGCGTGAGATTTCTGAAAGCCTTCTCCCAAGAAGAACCGCTGAGGATGACAGCCAAAGGGAATCTGCCCCGGGAGTTTGCCAGAAAGCTTTTCGAAGAGCTCGATGATTCAGAATGGAAAAAATTTATCCGCTTCCGTTCAGAAGAAGACTCGCTTCAGGTTCATTCTCTCCGTCATCTTCTTAAAATGGGTGGCTGGATAAAAAAGGAAAAGCGCTATTTCAAATTGACGGCAAGAGGCAAAAAAGCAGTAAAGAACGGCCTTTCCAGTGAGCATTATATAAGACTTTTAAGAACCTTTGCCCTGAAATTTAACTGGGCATTTCAGGACGGATACCTTTATTTCTGGATTATCCAACAAGGATTTCTCTTCTCCCTCTTCCTTCTCCATAAAAAGGCCAGAAACTTCATAGAAGACATCTCTCTCAGCCCCTATTTTGTCAGAGCTTTCCCCGGTATATTCAAAGAGTTTGGCCCAAAGAAGAGGGAAGTTGAAGCCATAAAAGAATATTATAGGCAGGTATCCCGCTGTTTTTCGGTTAGGTTCCTGGAAAGGTTCTGTGCTTATTTTGGTTTAATAGATGCCCGAAAAAAAGAAATAGGTCCTCTTCCATCCAATCTCATTGTTAAGACGAGCGATTTCTTTGATAATTTCTTTCTCTGGAAGGTGTGAGAAAACTAGAGAAGCACTGTCTTCCAAACTCTGCTAATAGTTTATGCGAAGATTAAAGATAAAATATAATCATCTGCTAAGAGGAGTGATAAGATCTGATTTATATTAGCCATTAAATCCACGGCTCAATTATAAGAACAATAATTATGAATACAATTGAACATTAACTTAATCGGATTTTTGTTAATACCTAGAAGTTCTATTAATTATTATGATTTTTTTAGTTTAAAATAAGGGTGTTTTTTTCGAATCCAATCCTCAGCTAAACTTCTTATCTTCTTAGCTAAAGAAATCATTTCTTTGACTTCCTGTTCAGACACAAATCCACTTCTTTCATATTTACTGATATTGCGTTTCTTTCTAAACATATCTAATTGAGAAATTAGTTTGGAGTCTGCATGGATGGTGTATTTAAGTGATTGAATTAGACAAAAATGATGAGATTGTCTTGTGGCTCGATAGCCAGCTATAGCCAGGGCTGCTTTAGCTGATTGAAGGGCGGCGTTATAAGCAATATTAAGCGGCCAATCTGAACTCAGCGCAGGATTTTGGCAATCTTTTAGATCGCGATCTGCCAAATAAAAGAGATCATTAATTTCTTCTGGGCTTGTTTGATGTTCAACTCGCCAGCCGTTTTTCAGCCAATTTTTTAAGCTCAGTTTTATCCCCGATTAAATAATGGAATTCACCTTTTATTAACAGTGATCTAAGAAAGTGATCCCTTTTAGCTATCTTCCTCTTGAACTCAGAAGGACTGAAAACAAGAGGATTGATTTCCCGGTTTAATACTTCTTGAGCTTGGCTCAATTTTTCCACGACTTCAGCAAAAGTGATATTACCCACTATAAGTAAGTCAATATCGCTGTCGCTATTTACTTTGCCGCTGAGTGCAGATCCAAAGAGAAGAGCAACCCTTATATTAGGCCTAACTGAAGCCAACCCTGAACGCAATACGTCCCCTATGCCTACTGTTTTTGTTATCATTTCCCTAATTTCTTTAAAAATCGGACATCCTTGATTAGCCTTATAATAAACTTGATGTCCACTGACTTTGCGTTTGATAAGGCCTCTCTCAGTCAACCATTTTAATTCTCTTTGCCCTGACCCAGGGCTTAGGCTAGCCCTCCGGAATATCTCCCGCATATAGAAAGATTCTTCTGGATGAGTGTAAAGTAAAGCTAAAATAGAACTTCTCGTCTTGCCTAATAGATCTCTAAGTAAATTATTAAAAGCTATTGTACTCATATTGAATACAATTGTACCCATATTGGAGACAATAATCAATTTCTTTCTCACTCATAAAGAAAGACGTTAGCCATCTTTTTATACTCTCAGCCCCTATTTTGTCTTAGCTTTCCCCTGGGTACTAGGGGTCAGGTCTCCACTTTTGACATTTGAAAATAAGGACTGCTGGAACTTGTCTAATCTGCTTTTTTCTTTTTTACATTTTAGCCATCTCCATCTTCTATTCTTCCTCAGATTTACTAAGAAAAGTCAAATGTGGAGAC
>CAZEQD010000041.1:0-18359 GCA_964514305.1 uncultured Eubacteriales bacterium | reverse complement strand
AGGCTTTCTCTCTTCAAGTAATCTTCTTAAGAAAAAAAATATGATTATGGGGTCAGACTTTCATAAGTTTCATAACTTTAATTCTTACTTTAATTGCAATAACTTTTGTCCCCTACAAACAGAGGAGATATATCAATAGAGAAGCATAATTTATGAAACTTATGAAGGTCTGACCCCGTATATATTACCCACTTTTTGTTATAAAGCCATAAACACGTTGACAAACTTCAATCATTTATCATAAAATAATAAGCTCATTATGGAACAAAAAGGAGGAAAGTATGGCAGCAAAGGCAGAACCTAATGTTGTTCCTCTCTGTGATGTTTTATTAGTTCTGCTCATAATTTTTATGGTCATAACACCTATGGTCCAAAAAGGGATCGATGTTAAACTTCCCGAGACAAGTGCGGAAAGTGGAGGCACCCCTGCTGGAGTTGTAGTTATGACCCTCCATAAAGATCTAAAGGTTGATATCAATCAGAATTATTATGACATCAACCAGGTTTCGGACGAGCTAAGACGTATATATTCGGCTCGCCAAGATAAAACTATCTTTGTTAGAGCAGACGCTAAACTCCCCTACAGTCGAGTTATCGAACTTATAGATATTGCCAAAGGAGCCGGAATTGAAGTATTAGGTATTATTCCTGAATACTTCACAGAAGAAGAGGGCACTTAGGAGTAAAATATATTTTATCTCTAACTTTTAAATTTTATTTCCATAAAAAAATTCTTTTTAACTTTTTTATCATCATCTTTTTAGCTGCCTCCATCTGGATGCCCTCTTTGTTTTCTTTCGCCAGCCAAGATCTGGTTGGTCCCCTTTCCAAAGAAGAAATATTACAAAACTTTCCAGAGTGGCAGGAAAAAGTCGCCTCATACTTTCCCCAACCTGAAATAATTGAAAAACTTAAATCTATAAATTATCCTCTCAAGATTGAAGTCTTTCTTGGAACGTGGTGTCCAGATAGCCAAGAACATGTGAGCGCTTACTTTAAAATAATGGAAATGGTTGATAATTCCCTTATTAGCTCATCATATATTGGCTTACCCCGAGACAAAGAAGCCCGCAAGCCTTATATAAAAGGCAAAAACATCACCAAAGTGCCAACCTTCATTGTCCTGGTCGATGATCACGAAAAAGGAAGAATCATTGAACATCCAGTCAAATCTTTAGAGGAAGATTTGATCAGGATAATCGAAGGCCAAAAGCAGTTATTAGGGCAATGTTCCCTTTTTCTTGAGAAAACCTCTCTAAATTTTATTTCTATTTTTTAATAGGACCAATAACCGCTCTAGAGATGACCAGCAATTGGATTTCGTTTGTGCCCTCATATATTTGAAGAAGTTTGGCATCTCTAAATAATTTTTCCATAGGATAATCCTTCATATAACCATAGCCTCCAAATATCTGGAGGGCTTCGGTTGTAACCTTCATAGCTACATTTGAGCCGTATAACTTGGCCATGGCTGATTCTTGGTTAGAAGGCCTTCCTTGATCAATAAGCCAGGCTGCATGCCAAACAAGGTGACGAGCAGCATTGATTTCAGTAGCCAGCTCTGCAATTTTAAAAGCGATGTGCTGAAAAAGGGCAATTGGTTTTCCAAATTGGATTCTTGTTCTAGCATAATCGATGGCGTATTCTAAAGCTGCCCTGGCTACACCAACACCACCAGCTCCCACTGGAGCTCGTGTTCTCTCCAAGGTCTTCATAGCAATCAAAAAACCAATTCCTTCTTTACCCAGAAGATTTTCGGCTGGAACTTTCACATCATCAAAAAAAAGTTCGGCCGTATTAGAGGCCCTATGGCCCATTTTATCTTCTATCTTGCCTACAGTTATTCCTGGGGTTTCGCGAGGCACAATAAAAGCGCTTATACCTCGAGCCCCTTTATCAGGATTAGTGCTAGCAAAAACAACATACAGTCTGGCAATAGCTCCATTAGTAGTAAAACATTTTGCTCCATTAATAATATATTCATTACCTACTTTTCGGGCTTTAGTTTTGATAGAGCCTGCATCTGAACCTGCCTCTCTTTCTGTCAAACAAAATGAGGCAAACGACATTTCCTTGGTAAAAGGCACAAGAAATTTCTTTTTTTGTTCTTCCGTACCATAAAGAAGAATGGGAGTATAAGCTAAGGCAGTAGCCATTATGGTTGTATACATACCGACACAGCCAGCTGCTAATTCTTCGCTAATAATAACTGTTTCCAGATCACTCAAGCCTCCTCCCCCCAACTCTTCGGGAATGGTACAGGTGAGAAAGCCAGCCTCAAAGGCTTTCTTCATTACATCTTCAGGAAATTCCTCTCCTTTATCATATTTGGCCGCATTGGGTTTCATCTCCTTTTGGGCAAACTCTCGAGCCATTGTTTGAAGAGCTTTTTGTTCTTCGGTTAGACTGAAATCAATCACTCTTGCCTCCTCTTTTTTGAAAACTTAAATCTTTGATAATCATCAAGTTTTATACTCAATTTCATAATGGATGTCAATTTTAAAAATTCTTAGGCAACCATTTCCAAAACCGTAATAACTAACAATGAAGAAGCGCATATTTATAGGCAGCGATTTTCCTCCATTCAAATCTATAGTGGTGGGTTGGAGGTCTTGGCGAGGATGGAAACAAATCGCCGCTAAATTTCATTTCTTTATGAGGAATTTCATTCATTACTATTTTGGTAATACTTACAATTCTTGGCCACACTTTCTTTCTTGAATAATACTTTTTCTCTAGTCATAAAAAATACAGAATTCTTGATATCTAAAACATTAGCCAAGATCTCTTGAGGCCTTAGTCCTGGCTGAGCAGAATAAGGAAGTCGTAGAAATAGCTTGTTTTTTTGGAAATCAAGACTTACCTTTGATAAAAGAGCCCTATTTGATTTTTGCAAAAATTCTTTAAGCAACTGCCTTAGAAATTCCAATTTCTGGGGCCATGAATCAAATCCCTGTTTTTCGAGCTTCTGAATTGCTTTCTTTATTTCTTTATTATTTAAATCGAGTGAATAAACGAAGCCTTCTATTTGTTTTGATAAAGAAGGTTCAGATTCCTTAACTCTTTCAATTTTCAAAAATTTTATGCCTGAAGGCAGAACATTATTGACTTGCTTCAGAAAACCAGCAGCTGCCATATTATGATTTGATTTAAATTCAAAAACCTCCTCCTTTCCAGCCATTCCTAAAGGAAGAGCCGGAAGATAAGAAACGGCCATTTTTGGATGGAATCCTTTAGAATGAATAAATTGTATCCGGGCCCGACGAAGGCTTCTCTGGAGAATATTAATTAAATCCCGATGGGATAAAAACCTGGCCATCTCTTTTTTCTCATAATAAACTCTATAACCAATAATTTTTCTTGTTTCTTGGCCAAAATAAGAATAAATTTGGGGCTGAATATCAACTTCTTTTGGTCTTGTTTTCTTCCAGTAGAAAGGATATGAACAGCCTTGACACTCCCTACATGATCTTTTGAGGCAAGGATCGGTTGCCTTCCCTTTTAAGGCTTCTTGCAACTCTCGCCATAACCAAGATTTTTTTATTCCAGGATCAATATGGTCCCAGGGAAGAATTTGATCCTGATCTAAGGCTTGAAGATAAAGATGATAATCAAGTTCTTCCAGAGCAAAGGCTTTAGTCCAGGTCTGGAATCTAAAGCAATCTTTCCAACTATCAAATCCAGCACCTTGTTTCCAGGCCTGATATAAAACTTGGTTTAAGCGCCTATCTCCTCTGGAAAAAACAGCTTCCAAAATTGAACTATTGATAGAATGTTCTTTGAATCTAACAAAAGGATATTTTCGAAGCTGTAGCTTTATGTACCGGTGTTTTTCTCTTAAATTCTTCTCATCTTCCATTTTCAACCATTGAAATGGAGTATGAGGTTTAGGGATAAAAGAGGCTATACTGAGATTAATTTGAGGCGCAGATTTTAATATTTGATAGCCAATTTTTATAATCTCTTTGACAATTTTTACTATTCCCTTTAAATCTTCCTCTTCTTCAGTGGGCAGCCCTACCATAAAATACAATTTCAACAATTTCCAGCCTGAAGAGAAGGTAATTTTGGCTGCTTCCCAAATCTCATTATCGTCAAGCCTTTTATTAATAACTGTCCTCAACCTTTCGGTCCCTGCTTCAGGCACAACAGTAAAGCCGGTCTTTCGCACTTTAACTATACTTTGAGAAATTTCTGAAGAAAGACACATTGGCCGGAGTGAAGATAAAGAAAGAGAAATTTTTTCCCTTTCTAAGCACTCCATTAACACCTTAACCACTTTCTCAAGAAATGGATAATCCCCTACTGAAAGAGAAGTTAGAGAAGCATCTTCATAACCTGTTAACTGGAGGCTGTTTAAAAGACTGGAGATGACATTTTTAGGACTCCGCTCTCGAGGAGGAAAATAGATAGTTGAAGCCTGACAAAATCTGCACTTTTGGGGACATCCCCTTTCTACCTCAACAGCCACCCGATCAAAGATTACCTTTAAGTTGGGAACAATAATTCTTTCTGGAAAAGGAGATTTTGAAAAGGAAGAAACAATCCTTTTTTTGATTTTAGGAAGAGCTTTCCCCTTAGTTTTAACTGCAAGTAAAAAAGAATCAGAAGGTTGATAGGGAGAATATAAACAGGGAACATATACTCCTTTAATAGAGGCCATTTCTTTGAGAAGAGACATTTTATCTTTTACTTCTTTTTTTAGCTTTTCGAACTTTTCGGCAATCTCGAGAAAAGCTTCCTCTCCATCTCCTATAAGAAACAAATCAAAAACATCTGCTATTGGTTCAGGATTAAAAGCAGCTGGTCCACCAGCTATAACCAAAGGATAGTTAAGCCCTCTTTCCTTGGAAAAAAGAGGGATATGGCCTAGATCAAGAATGGATAAAATATTGGTATAATTAAGCTCATAAAGCAGAGAGAAGCCGATTAAATCAAAGTTCCCAAGTGGAATTTTATTCTCAAGTGAATAGAGAGGAATATTTTTTACCCTCAATTGCTGGGCAAAATCAAACCAAGGAGCAAAAACTCTTTCAGCCAAAAAGAAAGGATGTTGGTTAAGAAGATGATAGAGGATTTTCTGACCTAAATAGGACATGCCAATTTCATAAATATCAGGAAAAACAAGGGCAATTTTTAGCTTGACTTGGGCAGGGTCCTTTTTTATTTCATTCCATTCTCCCCCTATATAGCGACCTGGTTTTTCAACCTCTCTTAAAATCTCTTCTAATTTATTTATATTCATCGTATTTCTGCTATTTTTTACTTCTTTTTTCTCCTTAAAGCAAGATGAATAGAGTTTATGGTTTAAAGTTTAAGGTAAGAATCGTAAGATGTAAATTGTGAAACGTAAGATGTAAATAGATTAAGGTTTAAATTTTAAGGTAAGAAGGAGGAAGGATCCATTCTCCTCAATGGACCGTTAACATCTCTGTACGATCGGCTGTCCCCAGCGAACCGTTAATAATTAAGGAGTGAATAGCAAAGAGTTAGAAAAATGAAATTTTCATTAATTAAATATTATATCTAAGCTATGCTTTTTTAAACATTAGCAAATCTTCTCATTCGCACATTTAAAACGAGAGAAATACCCAAATAGGTAGTAAGAAGCGAAGATCCTCCGTAACTGAGCAACGGCAGAGGAATGCCTGTTATGGGAAAGAGGCCAATAATCATCAACACATTAATAAAAAATTGGTAGGCAATCATCATGCCGACCATAAAGACCAAATAAACCCCCATTCTATCTCTTGAAATTTTTATAGAAAGAAAGATCCTTGATAATAGCAGAAAATAGCTCAACAAAGCGGCCACTATTCCTAAAAATCCAAATTCTTCACCTATGACCGAAAAGATAAAATCCGTATGTCTAGCGGGTAAAAACCGAAGCTGACTTTGGCTTCCTTTTTTATATCCTTTCCCCATAAACCCCCCTGAACCGACAGCAATCTTTGACTGTTGAATATGATAGCCTGCTCCTAAGGGGTCATGACTTGGAGAAAGGAGGACTTTTAATCTTTCTTTCTGATAATCCTTAAGAATTGAGTTCCAGCCTATCCCGCCTAATAATAAAATCAAAATGAGCAAAAAAATTAAAATCTTTTTATCTATCCCGGCTAAGATCAAAGCAGCTGCTAGAATTGGCAGATAACTTAAGGCTGTGCCTAAATCAGGTTGTAAGCAAACTAGCAACGCAGGCAAAACCACAAGGGCAGAACTAAGAAAAAATTTACGCCAACTAAGAAAAGGTCTTCTATACTCAGCAAAGACTGCAGCTAAGACTAAAATAAGGACAATCTTAATCAGCTCTGAAGGCTGGAATTGAATAAAATATAAACTAATCCAGCTCTTAGCCCCTGCAACCGTCTTGCCAAAAAACAAAATCCATCCCAATAAAAAAGTAAATATCAGATAAAAATAAAAAGAAAAGGTTACTAAAAATTTATAATCTATACTCATAAAAAAAATTAAGGCTCCAAAACTTATTAAAATCCAGACGATCTGTCGTAGATAATAATTGCCTGGCAAATAATGAGAACCGCTATAAATGATCAGTACTCCCAAAAAAGAATTCAAAAGTAAAAATACTATTAGAATCCAATCAATATTTTTTATTTGACGCCTGTCAATCATATTTTTTCCTAAAGAGCTTAAATAATTCTCTGGCTAAAGGTGCAGCTGTAGCCCCTCCAAGGCCTCCATATTCAACCAAGACAGTAACAACTATAGCTGGATTATCACGGGGTGCAAAACCAGTGAACCAGGAGTGAGTCTTTATCTGGGGAGCTAACGGTGGTCTCTCTCCCCCTTGGACACTACTAACTAGTTGGGTAGATCCAGTTTTACCGCAGATGTTAAAGCCAGCTATTTTGGCGGCTCGGGCTGTCCCTTCTTCATTCACCACTTTCCACATTCCTTTTATAACTTTATCAAAAATCTGTCGTTTTATTGGAATTTTATCTTCTCGGGCAGAATATTCTTTTATTTGCTTTTTGCTGACAGTATCTATTTCAGATCTTAAAAGATGGGGTGTGATTTTTAGGCCGCGGTTGGCAATTAAGGCCGTTTGTGAAGCCACCTGGAGAGGAGTGACCAATATTGGCCCTTGACCAATGGCTACGGAAATAGTCTCTCCAGGATACCAAGGAGCTTTTTTAACTTTCTTTTTCCACGCAGGATTAGGGACTAAGCCCTTTTTTTCCCCTGGCAGGTCAATTCCTGTTCTGGCTCCGAAACCCAGCAAACAAGCATATTTATAAATTTCTTCTATCCCTAATTTTTTCCCTAGCTGATAAAAATAGATATTACAAGAGTGCTGGATAGCACTGTAAAGGTTGACAAATCCATGGCCTGGTTTAAACCAACAGGAAAATGGATGTCCATATATTCTAATCTGACCGCTGCAAAAATAAGAGGTTCTATCAGTAATTAGACCTAAATCCAGAGCAGCTAAGGCCATTGTCAACTTGAATATTGAGCCAGGAGCATAAAGACCTCTGATGGCTCGATTTTCCAAGGGAAACTCAGGACTTTTTACTAAATTCTGCCATTCTTCTGAAGAGAATCGGTTGATGAATTTATTAGGATCAAATTCAGGATAGCTGGCTAAAGCTAATATTTCTCCATCTTTGGGATTAAGAACGACAATAGCTCCTTCCCTTCCTTCTAACAGCTCTTCTGCTTTTTGTTGGAGATCAAAATCCAGAGTTAATTTCAAACTCTGACCTTGCCTAGGCTCCTTCCTTGATAGTTCTCCCTTTTTTCTTCCCAGACTATCGACTATTTCTACAATCTTTCCATCCGTTCCTTGGAGGAGATTATCATATTGTTTTTCTATTCCTGTTTTACCAACAAGATCGCCTAGCTGGTGTTGGGGATAACGCCCACTTTTTAACTCTGTGGGAGAAATTTCTTGCATATAACCTAAAATATGAGCAGCAAATTTTCCAAAAGGATATATCCTTTTGGGTTCTGTCTGGAGCAACAATTCTGGCCTTTCTAGCTTTCTTGCTTCTATTCGAGAGACTTCTTGGAGAGATAAATTATCTTTAACAACAATAGATCTAAAACGAGGGAAGATTTCATATTTTTTTATTCTTTCTTGAACAATTTCTTTATCAAGATTCAAGAGATTGGCGATTCGCTGATAAGATTCATCTAAATTAAGAGAGTTTTTCCGGATAACAGAGACTCTAAAAGAAGCTTTGTTATCAGCTAAGATAACTCCATTCCTATCTAAAATTAATCCTCTGGGTGAAGGAATAAACGACTCTCTAGTTCTATTAGATTCAGCTAGCTGCCAGTATTTTCTATAATCAAGAATTTGTATCTTCCAGAAGGCTAAAATTAAAAAGACAAACATTATTTCCACGAGGACATAAACTATCATGCCCCTCTTCTGGATAAGGGAAATTTCTTCATAAATCTCATCTCTTCTCATCTCAAACCTAAGAAGGGAATTTATGGAAACGCCGCAAAATAAAAAAGATGAAAGCTCCAAGGAGGGCTGTTAATAATGGCTGTAAAAATTGAAGATTGTGACCAACCATAAATTTTTCAGAAAAAATAAGTGACGAGAGAAAGCTCCATAGAATAAAGTCTATACTGAGCAAGATGAGAATAAAAATAAAATTACGAATTACAGGCATGACATTTATTCTCTTTGAAATATATCCAGCAGCAAAGCCTATTATAGTCTTAGAAATTCCAGCCAAGCCAAAAACTCCTAATGATAAAGCATCCTGGATAAGACCGCAGCCAGCCCCCAATGAAGCCCCAACTGTTTCACCTTTAGTCAGAGCAAAATAAATCACAACCAAACTAAAAATATTAAATAACTGAACAACGGACACTGATATAAATTTTAGGACTGTGTACACTAAAAAAGTAAGAATAATGGCTATTAAAATTTCAAAAAAATCTTTCATCCAAAAATCACCTAAAGTACTTCAGCCGGATTAGCTAGAAAGACTGCCACCTGAGCAAGATCTGAAAAATCGAAAAAAGGATGGACTTTTATTTTTTTAAAAAGGGAAGTTGTAGTCGTAACCGAGATAATGTTTCCAACTCGAAGCCCCCTGGGAAAGATTCCATCATAGCCAGAGGTAATAAGCATTTCTCCTGGAACAATATCAAATCTTTCAGAAGAAATAATATATTTTAATAGGCATCTTCCTTGGCCATCTCCGCTTAGTGTCCCTGGAATTTTTTTCCTTTGAGAAATTACTCCTACTCCACTAGCAGTGTCCGTTATTAGCTGAACTGTTGATTCTCGAAAACTAATCGGCTCCACCACTCTCCCCACCAAATTGCCTAATTTATCCACTACAACCATGTCTTTTTTTAGGCCGTGATGACGACCCTTATTGATAATAATTGATTTATAAAAGCGGCTAGCATCTAAACCAACAACTCTAGCCACAATAATATTTTCTTTAATCTTAGAAACTCTATTCTCAATTTCTTTCTTATTTTTATATTCCTCAAGGGCATGGCGAAGGATATTATTTTCCTGTCTAAGAAAAAACATTTCCCTTTCCAAGGTTTTGTTTTGATCCACAACATTTCTAAGATAAAAATAATTTTTCCAAAAATTACCAATTTGATCAAAGACATAAACAAAGCCATCTTCCAGGGGAGAAAACACCAAAAATATGAATTTCTTAAAATAATTTTCACCCTCGAGAGGAACTTGAATGGAAATTAAAACTAATTGAAAGAAAATTAAAGCGACAAGAATTACTAAGCCTTTTTTTTCTTTCTGGAAAAGGGACATATGAATTCAGTCGGTTATATAAGAGATATCTTTTTCAAAAGATCCAAATCATCGAGCATCTTTCCGGCTCCGATGACCACAGTGGTTAGAGGATCATCACTTATGAAAACAGGAAGCTGGGTCTCTTCCCTTATTCTTCTATCTATATTTTTAAGCAGAGCCCCTCCTCCAGTTAGAACAATTCCTTTATCAATTATATCAGCTGAAAGTTCAGGTGGGGTTTTCTCCAGAGCAATTCTAACCGCATTAATTATAGAGGCTACTACATCCTCAAGGGCTCCTCTTATTTCCTGGTCATCGACAACAATGGTTTTAGGAATGCCTTCTTTTAAGTCTCTCCCCTTAATTTCCATAGTCATAGGCTCATCAAGTGGGTAAGCAGATCCGATATGCATCTTTACCTGTTCAGCTGTCTTCTCGCCTATCAGTAAATTATATTTTTTCTTAATGTACTGGATAATAGATTCATCCATCTCATTGCCAGCGATTCGAATGGAATGATTAAAAACAATTCCATTGAGGGAAATAACAGCAATATCAGTCGTCCCTCCTCCGATATCAACAATCATGTTTCCGGTAGGTTCAGAGATAGGAAGTTCAGCTCCTACAGAGGCCGACATGGGTTGTTCGACCAAATAAACTTCAGAGGCTTTGGCTCTCATGGCCACATCCTTGACTGCTCTTCTCTCTACTTGAGTAATGCCAGTGGGAATACCGATGACTATTCTTGGTCTAATCAGAAAACTGCGGTTATTGGTGGATTTTTTGATGAAAAAATCGAGCATCTTCTCGGTAATCTCAAAATCAGCTATGACTCCATCTCGCATAGGTTTTATAGCTAAAACATTGCTCGGCGTCTTGCCCAACATGTCCTTAGCTCGACGACCCACTGCTTCTACCTTACCGTTTTGTCTGTTGACAACTACAATAGAGGGTTCTTGAACAATTATTCCTTTTCCTTTTAAATAGACAAGCGTGTTAGCTGTCCCCAAATCTATAGCTAAGTCACAAAAAAGATTTTCTTTAATCCAGCGCCAAAAACTCATCTCTTTTTTTTCCTATATATTTTATTTAACATAATTTCCTATTCCAGGCAAATAAAAAAAAGGATGGATGAAAATCGCTGCCAACTCTTATTTTTCTTTGAAAATCTGCACTCTTTTAAGATACAATATGCCCTAACAATTTCTTTTCCCTTGACTTTTTAGCGAGGACAAATATATATTTCTGAACAATTAGATAAATTTTACCACTAGGAGGCTTTAATGAGTGATAAAATTTTCAAGCCATATGTTCCTCCCGAACAATCAATGAAAGAAATCTCATTCAAAGCTATATTGTTAGGAATAATAATGGCTATTATTCTAGGCGCAGCCAATGCTTATTTAGGTTTGCTGGTGGGTATGACGGTAGCGGCCACTTTCCCCGCAGCTGTCATTTCAATGGCTGTCCTCCGCCCTTTTAAAGGTACAATTCTGGAAGAAAACCTAGCCCGAACAACAGGAGCTGTAGGTGAAGCTCTAGCCGCTGGAGCTATCTTTACTATTCCTGCCTTTTTAATGACAGGAGTCTGGACAAAATTTGATTTTTTCAAATCTTCCTTACTGATGTTAGTAGGAGGAATATTGGGAGTGCTGTTTATTATTCTCGTCCGGCGCACCCTGGTTGAAGACGCAGAACTTCCCTTCCCTGAAAGCATCGCCTGCGCGGAAATGGTCAAAACTGGCCAGAAAGCAGGTTCTAACGCTTCATACATGTTCTGGGCTATGGGCTTAGGCGGATTTATAGAATTCTTCACCAGTGAAAACGGCATCCGAATTATAAAACCTTATGCTCATGCTGTGTTTAAAATCCCTGGTTTATCAAGAATTACTTATCTTAATAGTGATAATGTAGAAATTACTAAAAGTGCTTCAATTAAAGGAAGAATGTTTATAGAATCTCCAGCCGCCAATGCGGCCATGACAGGGGTAGGCTACATAATTGGACCTAAATTGGCAGCCCTCACCTTTTCTGGGGGCGTTTTAGGTTGGCTTTTTCTGATGCCTATTCTCCTCTTTATAAGTGGAGACTTAAAGACTATTGTCACTAATTTCCAAGGTGATTGGACAGCCATGGCTATTTCTGCTTATAACGCTCAGATTAAGCCTGTAGCTGTAGGAGCTATGCTAGTCGCAGCTTTTTACACTTTGTTTAAAATGAGAAAAAGTCTGATAGCTGGCATCGGCCGTTCCTTCGCTGATGTTAAAAAAGCCCAAGCAGGCGGGGCTTCAGATATAATTAGAACGGATAAGGACTTACCATTCCCTTCCATCATTTTAGCCATCGTTGCTTTAATCATCCCTATGATAATTCTCTATAATGTTTTCACTCACAATATTGGCTCTTCAATTGTCTCAGCCTTAGTAATGATTGTTATGGGCCTGCTTTTTGCAGCCGTGGCTGGCTATCTAGTAGGTATTATCGGTTCTTCTTCTAATCCCATTTCTGGCTTAACTTTAACCACCCTTTTGATAGCTGCTTTAATGATGGTTTTAATGGGTCAACGAGGAAATCCAGGTATTGCTGCCGTCTTGGGAGTTGCGGCTGTAGTTTGTTGTGTAGCCGGTGTAGCTGGAGATATGATCCAGGATTGGAAAGTAGGTCATATCCTTGGAGGAACGCCCTGGCGGATGCAAGTGGGAGGGATGATTGGAGTAATAGCCGCTGCCTTAACCCTTACCTTTTCTCTTCAACTATTACACAGCAATATAGGTATTGGCAGCGATGCCTTACCTGCTCCTCAAGCTGGCTTAATGGCCACCATGGCCAAAGGGATAGTAGGCGGTGAAATGGCCTGGCCTTTGGTTATTGCTGGCATGTTGCTGGCTGTAGTTTTAATTTTGATTGGTTCTCCTTCTCCCATGCTTATTGCCGTCGGTATGTATCTTCCTTTTAGAGCCACCGCCTGTGTCTTCTTTGGTGGAGTCATAAAATACTTCTTGGATAGAACAGTGCTTGCTAAAAAGCCAACAGCAAAAGGCCGGGAGGTGGTCGAGAACATCGGCCTTCTTCTGGCTTCAGGATTAATTGCCGGGCAGGCCATAACCGGGATTATTACTGCAGCTTTAAAAGGCGCTAAACTCCACTTGCCCCAGGTTTGGAACAGTGCCTGGTTGGGGCTGGTAATCTTTTTCATCCTTGGTTTTATTCTTATTTATTTTCCTTATAAAAAGATGATTGAATCAGGAGAATACGGTTCGGTTCAATCTTCAGAAGAATAAAATACCAAATTACTATTCTGGTTATTAATAATTATGGCTAATCGCAATAACGATCACTTTCAGTTTAAAAATCAAAGGCCGTGAATTGAGAGATGGATCCTGTCACAGTATATCGCCGTCCTGGCTCCACCCATCCAATTAAATTAACCCTGTTTTTTCATTTCAGCTATCCATTATTGTGATGAGCCATACTATTCTAAAATTTGTGAATTAAGAATACATTGAAGAAGAAAGAGTCAATTGGCCAAATAAATTTTTACAAGCTGATTCCCCTTAAAAACAGCAAATGGCAAAAAGACGAAAAGGGGCTGGTTACACTCCTTAAACCTAAATTTAGGCATCCACTCTTGGTTAAACATCTTCTGCCTCGGCTCAAAAACCCATATTTTAAAATAAGGCTGGACACTGTGGGCAGCTTTATTTGGACTCAATGCAATGGCCGTTGCACTGTAGAGGAGTTGGCCGAAAATCTTGAAGCTAAATTTGGAAATAAGGTCCAACCTGTAGAGGAAAGACTTACCCTCTTCCTCCAAAGCTTAGAAAAGAATCACTTCATCATTTACAAACAGCAAATAAAAGGGGTCAGACCTTCATAAGTTTCATAAATTATGCTTCTCTATTGATATATTTCGTCGGTTTGTAGGGAACAAAAGTCATTATAGTTATTGTAAAAACTAAAATTATGAAACTTATGAAGGTCTGACCACACCGCCGTAACAGAGCCATCCCAAGATTGAATAAAGATGGAATTTGATTTAAAATAAAAAGCAAAAAAAAGAGAAAGGATCAGATAAAAAATGGCTATTTTAGATATAATTAAATATGGACATCCAACTCTATTTAAAAGGGCAGAAGCCATTAAAAATATCGATGAACAAATCAGACAACTAGCCCAAAACATGCTCCAGACGATGAGAGCTGCGCCAGGTATCGGCTTAGCTGCTCCTCAGATAAATAAAAGTTTGCGGCTGATAACAGTTGACCTTTCGCTGGGCGAGAAGGAAAAAGATGTATTCATTCTTATCAATCCCGAGATTATAAGCAAGGAAGGTGAACTCATCGAAGTTGAAGGCTGCCTTTCTGTACCTGAAATTCAAGAGAAAGTTCTCAGACCTTCAAGGATTACAGTTAAGGGGATTAATCTCCAGGGAAAGGAACAAATAATTGAAGCCAAAGATCTTTTAGCCAGAGTCTTCTGTCATGAAATAGACCATCTAAATGGTAAGCTCTTTATTGACCATCTTTCTCTTTTAAAGAAAAGCTTGATAAGAAAAAAATTGAAAAAAATAATGGAAAAAAACAGAATTTCATGAAAATTGTCTTCTTCGGCAGCCCGGCCTTAGCGATTCCTTACTTAAAAAAAATTTTAGAAGCCAACCATAATTTAGCTCTAATAATAACCCAGCCCGACAAACCTTCGGGCAGAGGCAGAAAACTCACATCCCCACCTGTGAAAAAGTTTGCTGTGGATCATAAAATCCCCTGTTATCAACCTCCTAAAATTAGAAAAGATCCTGAAGCTGCAAAAATTATTGAGAAAATAAAGCCTGACCTTATTGTCGTAGTGGCTTATGGCCAACTTATCCCATCCTCTATTATCTACATTCCTTATTATGGCTCTATCAACGTCCATTTTTCCTTGCTACCTAAGTATAGAGGAGCTTCACCTGTATCCTGGGCTTTGCTTAATGGAGAAAAAAAAACAGGCGTAACCATCTTTAAGCTTAACGAAAAAATGGATGAAGGAGATATTCTTTCCCAGAAAGAAGTCTCAATTTACCCCCAAGAAAGAACCGGAGAATTGGAAGAGCGTTTGGCCGAAATTGGAGCTAATCTATTAGTAGAAACAATATCTAAAATAGACGAGATAAAGCCTCTTCCTCAAAATCATGCTCAGGCCACTTATGCTCCTCGATTAAAGAAAGAAGATGGCAGAATTAATTGGAAAAAAAATTCACTTCAAATAGAAAGACAGGTCAGAGCCTTCTATCCCTGGCCTTCAGCTTTTACCTTTCTCCAGGGCCAACGTTTAAAGATAATTAAAGGCAGAGCTTTTCAGCCTAAGATTGCCCTTAATCTTTCCCCCGGAGAAATTTTCAGCATAAATAAGGAAGGTCTGGGAGTCGGCTGCGGCCAGCAGACTGCTTTTCTGATGGAAGAACTCCAGCCAGAAAATAAAAAACCTATGACTGCTTACGCTTTTTCCCTAGGGGCAAAACTTAAATTAGGTGATTGTTTTAATTAAAATAAGAGCAGAAACGGTTACTTCTATTCTTCCAAAATATAATAATAGGGATTCACCGTCTTACCATTAACTCTAACCTCGTAATGAAGGTGAGGTCCTAAAGCCTTGCCTGTTTTACCAACTTCTCCAATGACGTCACCTCTTTTTACTCGTTTACCAGGTCTAACTAAAAATTTATTCAAATGGCAATAAACAGTAGTATAACCGCCACGGTGGCTAATAATGATTGTCCTCCCCCCGATTTTTTCTATTTTCGTTTGAACAACAACACCATCAGCCGTAGCTATTACAGGATTGCCTAAATTAGTAGCAATATCAATTCCTCTATGAAAAGCTCTTTTTCCTGTAAAGGGATCATTTCTCCAGCCAAAAGCAGAAGTCACCCAGCCCTTAGTAGGCCAGATGGAAGGAGTAGCAGCCAGCTTTAAAGATTGGTTTTCAAAAAATTGAACTAAAGTTGTCAGGTTTTTTTCGATTCCAGCTGCTTTCTGGTTAATCTGTTGCAAATTGTCAATATCAACAGAAGAAGGTGGCTGGGTTATTAGACTCATCTGAGTTTCATTTAAGTTAGAATCACCAATTCCAACTTCTTTCAAAACGTCAGGAGATTTGAGTCCAGCCATAATATTGATTTTCTTGGCATAATTTTCAAAATGATTGATGGTAGTTTTTAGCTGATTTATTGATTGTTTATAATGTACAATCTTTTCTTTTTGCTTTTGATTGACGGCCATTAAATCTTTATATTTCTGTCTAGTAACATTCATTGTCCAATAGTCAACCATGAACAAAACCAGAAGCAGGAACAAAGCAATGGCCAATCCGGCTAAAATTTTTAGAGCTTTATCGCTTAAAGTGATAGATTTCGATTTTCCTTTGTGATGGGGAACTATAATAAAAGAAAAAATTTTTTTAGGCATTATTCTTTTTGTTGATTATCATAATTAAAAATTTAATGTCAAGAAATTTATTATATTTTTGCGCCCGATATTTTTTTCTCCACTTTGGTTTTTATCCATTTTATAATATCTTGAGTGGATGATCCCGGCAGAAATATTTCAGCTATTCCTATTTTTTTCAAATGAGGGACATCCTTCTCAGGAATAATTCCCCCAGCAATGACTTTAATCTCATCGCCCCCTTTTTCTTTTAGTAATTTCATGATATTAGGGAAAAGGACATTATGGGCTCCAGAGAGAATACTGAGTCCAATTAAATCGACATCTTCTTGGACGGCGGCATTAACAATTTCCTCTGGAGTTCGCCTTAATCCAGTATAAATAACTTCAAATCCAGCATCTCTTAAAGCTCGACAAATTATTTTAGCTCCCCGATCATGGCCATCTAAACCAGGCTTAGCTATCAAGATTCTAATCTTCCTTGCTGACATTATCTCCTCCTAGGTTAATATATTATTGGTTCTTGGTATTGGCCATAAACTTCCTTTAAAGCATCTATTACTTCGCCTAAAGTAGCATAAGATTTAACACAACGCAGAATAAAAGGCATCAAGTTCAGATTATCCCGAGCAGCTTTTTTTAAATCGGCCAGATTACTTTTGACCAAAGAATTATTTCTTGTTTTCTTAACTTCTTTTAATCGGGCTAATTGTTGTTTGGTCACAGCTTCATCGATTTGTAAGATAGGAATAGGTTCATATTCCATTTGATAGGCATTCACTCCAACAATAATTTTTTCCTTTTTTTCTACAGCTCTCTGGTAATTATAGGCACTTTCAATTATCTCTCTCTGAGGAAATCCTAACTCTATTGCCTTAACCATACTGCCCATGTCATCTATCTTTCTAATATAAGCTTTAGCTTCCTCTTCCATTTTTTTAGTCAATTTTTCTACCAAATATGATCCTCCTAAAGGATCTATAGAATTGGCTACTCCACTTTCATGAGCAATAATCTGTTGAGTTCGGAGGGCAATAGTTACCGCCTTCTCTGAAGGCAGAGCATAAGTTTCATCAAGAGAATTCGTGTGCAACGATTGGGTTCCTCCCAGCACAGCAGCCAGGGCCTGAAGGGTTACTCTCACAATGTTATTGTAAGGTTGTTGAGCCATGAGAGAAACACCTGAAGTTTGAGTGTGGAATCTAAGCCACCACGATCTTGGCTTGCGAGCGCCAAACCTTTTTTTCATTACTTCCGCCCAGATTCTTCGGGCCGCTCTGAATTTAGCAATCTCTTCAAAAAAATCATTATGAGCATTAAAAAAGAAAGAAAGGCGAGGAGCAAACTTATCAATCTTGAGTCCTCTCTCCAGAGCCCATTCTACATACTCAATTCCATCTCTTAAGGTAAAGGCTAACTCCTGGAGGGCGGTTGAGCCAGCTTCTCGGATGTGATAGCCTGAAATGGAAATTGTGTTCCAACGGGGTACTTCCTTCGATCCATATTCAAAAGTATCAACGATTAACTTCATAGAAGGTTTGGGTGGGAAAATATAAGTTTTTTGAGCAATATATTCTTTAAGAATATCATTTTGAATAGTGCCTGAAATTACACGAGGAGAAAGGCCTTGTTTCTCGGCCACAGCAATGTACATGGCCCAAAGGACTGGGGCTGGGGCATTGATAGTCATTGAGGTCGAAACTTTATCTAGAGGAATACTATTGAAGAGGATCTCCATGTCAGCCAAACTATCAACCGCTACTCCACATTTCCCTATTTCCCCTTGAGCCAAGGGATGATTAGAATCAATGCCCATTAATGTGGGCAGATGAAAAGCAACGCTAAGTCCTGTTTGGCCATGGGAGAGTAGATATTTATACCTCTTATTGGTGTCTTCAGCTGTGCCGAAGCCAGAAAATTGTCTCATTGTCCAGAGGCGACCCCGATACATAGAAGCATGAACGCCTCTGGTAAAGGGATATTCCCCTGGAAATCCCAAATCTTTTAAATATTGAAAATCTTTTAGATCCTGAGGAGTATAGATCTCTTTTATTTCTCTGCCTGAAATCGTTGTAAACTTTTTTCTTTGATCCCCGTTAGCCAAAATCTCTTTTTCGTATTTTCCCTTTTTCCATTTTTCATAATAGCTTTTTAAATTATCAGGGCTATCTTCTTTA
>CAZEQD010000040.1:0-18434 GCA_964514305.1 uncultured Eubacteriales bacterium | reverse complement strand
ACAGCAGGCCCTATAGTCTATTCACATTTTGCCTATTACATTTTGCTTTTCACTGTTTACTTCTTACTTTTTACATCTTACATTTTACGTTTTTTGTTCAGGCTCGGGGATGATATCTTTCATAAACCTGACGCAGTCTTTCCCGGCTGACATGAGTGTAAATCTGGGTAGTGGTGATCTGGGTGTGGCCCAGCATCATCTGGACTGACCTCAAATCAGCCCCTCTTTCCAGAAGATGGGTAGCGAAGGAATGGCGGAGAACATGGGGGCTTACTTTAGCTTCCAAGCCAGCTTTGCGGGCATATGATTTAAGTAACTTCCAGAATCCCTGCCGGCTGAAGGCCCGGCCACGATTGGAAAGGAAAAGAGATGAATCAGGCCTTTTTAAAAGCAATGGCCGCACTTCATCAATATATTTGCGGACTGCCAGGCAGGCTTTCCCTCCTATGGGTACAACTCTCTCTTTACTACCTTTACCGCGAGTTAGAAGAAACCCATCCCTGAGGTTAACATCCTTGAGGCTTAAGGAAATAAGCTCGGATACTCTTAAGCCAGTAGCATAAAGGAGCTCCAGCATAGCTCTATCTCTCAGGCCCTGTTTGCTTTTCTCATCAGGCTGACTTAAAAGAATCTCTACTTCTTCTACAGTCAGAAATTGTGGCAGCTTTAGCCAGATCTTGGGCGAAGACAAATTTACGGCTGGATTCTTATCGACAAGGCCATCCAAGACTAAGTATTTGTAAAATGATTTTATAGAAGAAATGAGACGAGCTAATGAGCGTGAGGACAGACCTCTTCTACTTTGAGAATGGATGAAGGCAGTCAGGTTTTCTTCTTTGGCAGCTGAGCAAAGAATTTTTTCTTTTTGGAAAAACTGAAAAAGCTTCCTCAAATCTCTCGAATAGGAATTGATTGTATTCCGTGACAGCCCTTTTTCTACAGCCAGAAAATCAAGAAAAGCTCGGACTATTTCCTCTGGGTGAGGGGGAGAGTTTTTCATTTGACAAAAGGGTTGGACATTTTTTCCTGTCCGACCGTAGTTGAGGGGCCATGCCCGGGAAGAACGATCGTTTCTTCAGGTAAAGCCAAAATCTTATTTCTAATAGATTGTTCTAATTCCTGCCAGGAACCCCCTGGAAGATCAGTTCGACCCACCCCCCCACAAAAGAGGGTATCGCCGGAAAGAATAAATCCATCTCCTAAAAAACTTACACTTCCAGGAGAATGTCCAGGGGTATGGATGACTTCTAATTCAGATTGACCAATTTTAATCATTTCGCCTTCCTCCAGTAATATATCTGGAGAAGGAGATTCCCTGGCTTCTAGAAAAAAGCTCAATTCTGAATGATGAACATTAGCCAGCATCTCTTTATCTCCGCGGTGAATGGCTAGAGGAACGTTATACCTCTCTTTAATATCTTGGTTGGCCCCTATATGATCAATATGGCCGTGAGTATTGAGGGTGATGACAGGCTTAAGTTTATGGTGGGTAATTAAATGGATTATTTTCTGCGGTTCAGCCCCCGGATCAACCACGGCACATTCCAAAGTCTGAGGACAATAGACAAGATAGCAGTTGGTTTCCAGAGCTCCAACAATTACCAATTCGTACTTCAATTTCATTTCCCTCCCATAATAATTCTATCCCCATCCAGAGTCAAGAAAGAAGGTTGGCCTCTTAGGGCTGGGGCAATGGATTGAGACTTCCTTATCTGTAGGGACCGGTCTCCGACCGGCCCGTTATTTGACATTGATAATCAATAGCTAGATGAGGTCAGGGGGTTTTACATTTCCTTACTGCTCACTCCTTACTCTTTACTGTTTTTGAGAACAGCGGGCCATACAGATAAATTAATTGTCTTTAGGGAAAAGATGCTTATTTTCAAGAATCGTTACTTGTTTTTTAGTTTTAAAAAAAATATAATCCTTCCTAATGGCCGTAAGGCTTAGCAACACTGGAACCGCAAAAACCCAAAAAAAGCCATCTTTCCTTACGACAATTCCTAATCTTGATCTAATTCTTGTTTTCTCATCTCAATTGACTAAAAAAATAAGGTTAAATCTGTCTTCTCTCACCAAGAGCTAACTGATGGAGATAAGGAAAAAAATAGGATTTGTTTTAGGGCCTCTTTCTTTTATTTTCCTCTATTTCTATCCCTTCCTGAGCCACAATCCCAAAGCTCACCGCCTCTTTGCTATTTTTATATTAATAGTAATCTGGTGGGTGACAGAATGTATTCCTATCCCGACTACTGCCTTGCTTGTTCCTATTTTAATTACCGTCTTCCAGGTGGCCCCGGTTAAAGAAGCCTTTGCTCCCTTTGCCAATCCCATCATTATGCTTTTTTTGGGAAGTTTTATCCTAGCCAGAGCTATGAGCGTCCATTCCCTGGATCGTAAATTAGCTTATTATATCCTGTCTCTAAAATCCATTGGCCAGAAGAGAAGCCGCACTCTTCTTGCCCTGGGATTGACTTCAGCTTTTCTTTCTTTATGGATAAGCAACACAGCTACGACAGCTATGATGTTTCCCATTTGTCTGGGTATTCTGAGTGCTTTTGCTGCAGAAAGTAAAGAAGGCCATATTTCTTCTTTTAACGTCATCGTCTTGCTGATGATTGGTTATGCAGCTTCGGTGGGGGGGATTGGTACCCCTATCGGCAGCCCCCCCAATCTTATTGCTATTGGCCTGCTGGAAAGATTGGCCAATTACAGGATAACTTTTTTTCAGTGGATGGTTATTGGGTTTATAGTCCTAATCCCCATGTATTTGGCTCTCTATTTATTCATGAAATTTAAATTAGGAAAAAATGAGGAATCGTCAGAAAATAAATTCCGGCTTCCCCAAGTAGAAAAGGAACAGCAGAAGTTCAGCCGGGGCCAGAAAAATGTTTTGGCTGCCTTTTTGGTGACAGTCTGCCTCTGGATTACTCCTGGCTTAGTGGCCTTATTCTGGGGAAAGGAATCAGCTCTTTTTCTTTGGCTCCAAGCCCATTTTCCCGAATCAATAGCTGCTATTATTGGAGCTGGCCTTCTTTTTTTCCTGCCTGTAGACATAAAAAAAGGACAATTTACCATATCCATTAAGGAGGCGATGGAGATAGATTGGGGAACGCTTCTCCTTTTTGGAGGAGGCCTATCTTTAGGCTTTCAGATTTTTAATACCGGCCTAGCTGATATCATCGGGCGCTTTTTTATTTCGCCAGGTCGCTCGGCCAGCTTATCCCTGATTACTCTTCTATCCATCACTCTTAGTGTCCTTCTGACTGAGGTTACCTCTAATACTGCTTCAGCTAATATGATTATTCCCATCATTATCGCTATAACCAAAGCAGCAGCCATCAATCCTTTACCTCCAGTAATTGGCAGCGCCATTGGTTGCAGCTTCGCCTTCATGCTGCCCGTGGCTACTCCTCCCAATGCAATTATTTTTGGTTCCCGTCTGGTGCCTTTAACAAAAATGATAAAATACGGCTTTTGGCTGGAAATAACTGGGATTGTCATTATCTGGACAGCTATTCGAGTGATTGCCCCCTGGCTTGGCCTGATTTAATAAAGAAAATATTACTATATGATAAACGGTCTGCTGGGAACAGCAGAGGCTAAAGCCAGCTGGCCTTACAGATTTAATTATTTTCTATGATAAAAGACAGGCAGAAACCAAAGAAAGGTATGTTTGACTCAGGAAGGCAATCCAGGTAAAGGACTTGATTTGCAGAAAGAAGAAAATTTCTGATATAATAAAAAAAGATGGATGCCTATCTTTCCGTTGAAGCTCATCGGCTTTTAACAGCTTTGACTCTAATTCCCAGCCGCCAATCAGGGGAAGGGTTAATTATCGGCCACCAAATTGGATCTCGGTATTTCGTTGAGAGAGTTTACCTTTTACCTCATCTTTTTAACTTTTTACCTCAGAAGTTTTTCGAATTAGACGATACTTTTAAAAACAAATTAATAGGCTTTTGGGGATATAATCTAAGCCCTAGAAAAATAGATAAAATATTGGCTCCTTTTGCCTGTGGCAAGCTCTTTCTGGAGCTTAATTTTAAGAATCCAGCTAAATTAAGAATTAAATCTTTTTTGATAGAGTATAAAGATAAATTTTTCCTGTCTCCAATTAACTTGAGGCTTTAGCAATGGTCAACCTCTTAAATAAGGATCAGCAACAATTTCTTCTCAATTTAGCCAGAAAAGCTATCAAGCATTATCTGGAGAAGGGAGCTACTCTTCAAGTTGAAACTAAAGATAAAATTCTCCAAGAAAAAAGAGGGGCCTTTGTCACTCTAAAAGTTAATGACCAGCTTCGAGGTTGTATTGGCTATCCTCTTCCATATAAAACTCTGGTGGAAACCATTATTGAAGCCGCCATCGCTGCTGCTACTCAAGATTTCCGTTTTCAGCCTCTAACTCTTGAGGAATTAGAGCAAACAAAGATAGAAATCTCAGTCTTATCCCTGTCCCATCCGGTAAAAAACATTAATGAAATCATAGTAGGCAAACATGGCCTTATAATCTCTAAAGGCTTTAATAAAGGCCTTCTTCTTCCTCAGGTGCCAGTAGAGTGGAATTGGGACTTGGAAACCTATTTAAAGCACGGCTGTTTAAAGGCCGGCCTTAAAGAAGATGAATGGAAAAAAGGAGCCCGGATAGAAATTTTCACAGCTCAGGTTTTTTCTGAATGATATTCCCTTCCAGAAAATATGATTCCTGGCAAGGATTTACTTTTTAGAACGGAATTCCTTCCTCTGAAGCATCTTTTTTGCTTCTTCCTGACACTTTTTAAGTCCTACAATCCAGCGGGGATCAGGTTCCATATTGAGAATAAAGTTTAGTTCTTCTCTAGCTTTATCTATTTTCTTCATGGCCCGGTAAGTGTCGGCTAAATAAAGCCGTGTTAAGCCATCGTTAGGTCCGAGCTCTTTGGATTTCAGTAAGTGTTCAAGAGATTTATCCTTACTGCCTCCAGCAAAACCGGGCAGCTTGAAATAGACCCTGCCCAACACTCTATCTGGACCTCCATCTTCATAGCTGCGATCAATTTCAATTACCTTGTTCATCTCTTTTTTTATAGGCTTAACCAAAGATAAACTCTTCAATACCCCTCTTATTTCCCCATACACTCCGTAATTTACTCCCAGCCAGTAATGGCCATCTGGTTTCTCGGGCTCCAGTTCTACTGCTTTCTTGGCATAATATATCCCCTGTGAAAATATTGTCTTTTTTTCTTTTTTACTGGGTGTATGATCTCCGATATAATAGAGAATCCTGGCTATTCTCCAGTAAACCTCATATTTGTCTTCTGCCTGGGAAAGCGCTTCTCTGTACTTAGCCAGGGCTTCCTGGGCTGTGGCCATATCTTTCATCTGCAAATAAAGCTGATCACCCTGGGCAATTAGATCCTCTGGCTGTTCGCCGTAAACAAAAAAGGACAAACAAAAAATTGCTAAAACAAAAATGACTAATCTTGGCCGCATCAACATCTCCTTTTTTTGCCTGTAGTTATAGCATAAATCTTGGTCAAGAACAATTAGATTAAATCTTTAATCAAAATATTTATCTGCCTTTTGCTCCAAGTCAATCATTAAATCCTGAATTCTCTGTCTTTCCTTATCAAGTTCATTTTCTTTGAGAGAAGGGTTAACTAACAGCGGCTGTCCATAAATAGCTACTACCTTGGAAAAAGGAGGAAACATCAAAAATTGATCCCAGCTGTGCAGGAATTTCTTTTTTGAGGCCGAAAAAGTAAAAGGAACAAGGTAAGCCCCTGTTTCTTGAGCCAGTTTGATTCCCCCTAGTTTCAGCTGGCGATTGGGCCCCCGAGGTCCGTCAGGAACAATTATCACTTCTCCACCCTGACCCAAAGTTTCTTTCATCTGGTTCCAGGCCTTAATGATAACATGGGAGCTCGAACCTCTTATCAAGCGATAGCCCCATCCCGACATAATCCTGGCCGCAATCTCACCGTCCTGGCTGGGGCTGACCAAGGGCCTTATTCCTCTTTTCCGAAAAAAATAAGGGACTAGAAAAATACGCCCATGCCAGACAAGGAAAATTACAGCGCGGCCCTGATTTCTTAATTTCTGATATTCCTCTTTTCCTAAAACAGTCATCCGGCATGATTTTGTCCACAACCATAAAATAATCCTGCCTAGCCTGCCTACCAGGTTCCAGCGTATTTTTTCTAAAATAGACATCGGTTATCATCATATAAAAATTAGATTCAACCGTAAAGCATAAAGGGGAAGTGGAAAATGTGGAAAGTAAAGAGTAAGGAGTGAGGAGTAAATTTGCAGGGCCCGCTGCCCTCAGCGGGCTGTTATATTTGCCAAATCACCAATAGTTAATCGTTTTTTGTGACGGACCGCCCGGAGAGCGGTCCCTAGAGGCGATGTTGGTTAATAGAATTATTTACATTAATTAAGCCCCAGTATATTTATCCAAAATAAAACCTAAGCCAAATCCGACCAGACATAGACCCATTCCGTAGGGAACAGAATAGGGCCAGCCAGGAAGATGAAAAGGCAACGCCTTGATATGGCTCAAAAAACTGAGAACAGAAAATCCTCCCCCTAAACTTAGGCTCAAAAATCCAGCCCAAACTAACTTTCTACGAAGAAAAAGCATGGCTATGCCCGGAACAAACAAGCCTTCGGCCATAATTTCAGAGGAAAGTCCTAATGTTTTTAAAATGCTCTGAAATTTTGTGGCTACTAAAAAAGCCGCTATACCTACTAGAAGAGTTGACCATCTGCTGACCAGGATAATTTTTGCTTGAGGAACAGAAGGAAAAATCTGTTGATAAACATCCTGGACGAGGGATAGAGCGCCGGTATTGATAGCTGTATCCATAGTCGACATGATAGCGGCCACTATAGCTACAAATAAAAGTCCACTCAACCAGCCGGCTAAGGGTAAAGAAATAATCTTAGCTAGGAGAGGGCCTTCAGCCGCGGCTGAGGGAAAAAGGGGGAGAGAAAGCATCCCCACCAAAACCAAAATCCCATAGACAAGAAAAAATGTCCCAGAAGAAAAAAACAGAGAAGCTCTGGCTGCTTTGGCGGTGCGGGCAGCCTGGATCCTCTGCCAAGCAATGGGAGAAATAATCCAGGCCAGAGTAAAAGAGGTTACCATCAATATGTTCTCTTTAAAATTAAAGAAAAAATTAAAATAATTCGACTTGCCGATTTGGGAGCTGAGATGAGCTAGCTGACTAAGAGAAGAAGGGCTAAAGAGAAAAAAGAAAAGACTTCCAATTCCCAGGAATAAGAGAAAAAACTGGAGGCTATCAGTCAAAGCCACTGAAAAAAACCCTCCTAAAGCTGAATAAAGGAGGACAATTGTCGTACCTAGAATTAGCCCCTCAAAATAAGAAGTTGCTAGCAGCGATTTCAGAAAATTTCCGATGGCTACCATTTGAGAAGAAGCCAAAAGAACCATATACCAAATGATTAAAAGCGAGGCTAAGTGACGGACTCCTTTCCCATACCGCAGCTCTACCAAGTCAGGCAAACTCAAAATAGCTTGGCGCCTGATAGCCGGGGTTAAAAAGAAAGCAAAGATAATCACGGTCAGGACGGCTGGGGCTCCCATCACCCAGAACGAACTAACACCATGTTTATAAGCTTCGTCAGTAGAAACCAGAATCGAAGTTGCTCCCAGCCAGGAAGCTACCAGAGAAGAATAGACTAACAAAGCTGGCAGGCGCCTGGATGCTAGGAAAAAATCCTCAAGGCTGGCCATCTTCTTGGAAAAGAAAAGGCTAAGGAAAAGCAGAAGAAGGATATAAAGCAAAAGACAAAGTAGTAAAATCGAATGCATCTAGGATTTTATAACAAAATGCCCTGAGGTTATCAAATTTAAAATAGTTAAGGGAGTAAAATTGATAAAATGGTCTGCAGAGGACAGCAGAGCCTATACCTTACTCCTAACTCCTTACTCTTTACTTTTTCTATGGACAGCAATCCTTACAGCTCACGACTTCCGGTTTACGGTCTACTAGGCACAGCGGTCCCTACAATAATTATTAAGGGTCTGCTGAGCAAAAAGCCCAATGAGGATATATCGAGTCCTACAATGTGGAGTCTTTTATATGGTATAATGCTGGACATGAAGCGTTTGCTCTGGTTGCTAATACTGCCTCTTCTTAGCTTCTCTTTCACCCCTCAAGAAGCAGCTCTCCAAGCTGAAAACAAACTCAAATCTATCCATACTCTGCAGGCAAAATTCGAGCAACTATATTATTCATCATCTATCTCAACTCCCCTCCACGAAAAAGGTAATTTCTATTTCCAACGACCAGATTTAATGAAGTGGGAATACAAAGAGCCAGAAAAGAAAATATTTCTTTATAAACAAGGAACTTTCGAATTTTATATCCCTGAAGACAACCAGTTGATCCGCAGTTCTCTTGCCCAGGAAGCCCATAAATCAGAAATTGTGACTCTACTTTCAGGTAAAGGCAGAATTATAGATAATTATAAAGTTGAGTTCAGCTCTTTTCCTTCTGATAATTCAAAGGCTATCCAGCTCAAACTCACACCTAAGGAGGAAACTGATTACACTTTTATCCTTTTAGAAATTGACCGCAGGGATTGGCTCATCCACAAAATTATCTTTCTTGATTGGGCCGGCAATAAAACAGAATTTATATTTTCAAAGATAAAAATCAACAGAGATTTAGGAAAAAAGATTTTTGAATTGAAACTCCCCCCTGATGTAGAAATAATAGAAAATCAAATCAATTAGCAAAACCATTTTTCCCTTTTTTCGTATAAACCCTTGAGGACAGGAAGTCCTCCATGAATGAAGATAACAAATTAATTGAAAGGACACTCAGGGGAGAAAAAAGGGCTTTTGAAATGATTATTCAAAAATACCAACAGCCGCTATTCAATTATATTGGCCGCCTAGTCGGTCAGAGAGAGCTTGCTCTTGATTTCACTCAAGAAGTTTTCATCAAAACCTATGCTTCTCTTTCATCTTTTAACCCTCGGTATAAGTTCCGCACCTGGTTGTTTAAAATAGCTTCCAATTTGATTATTGACTACTGGCGAAAGAAAAAAATCAAAGCTTTTTCTCTCGACCTGCCCTTAGAATCAGGCCAAAGGCCAATGGCTGGAGAAGTTCCTGACCGCGAGCCATCTATAGCTAAAAAATTTGAATTAGCTCAACTTAGAGAAAGAATCCTAACCACTCTGGAAAAAATTCCTCCTTTACTGAGAGAACTGTTTGTTCTAAGGCACGTCAATGATTTTACCTATGAGGAGATAGCTGAAATAAAGAATTTACCAGTAGGCACAGTCAAAAATAAAGTCTTTCAAGCCAAAGAATTAATCCGCCAGCTTCTCAGGGAAAGAATATGAACTGTCTTTATCCTGATCAAATATATCTTTACCTCGAAAAGCAGTTGTCTCCTTCTGAAATCAAAAAAATAGAAATACACCTGGCCTCTTGTTCAAAATGCCAGGAGGCTGTGGCCGAAAGAAAAATATTGCAGGAGGCTTGCCAGAGTCTTCCTCTTCTTGAAACTCCTCGTGGCTTTAGCAGTCAGGTAATGGCTCGAATATTTCCAGCAAAAACTAAACCTTGGCTTTGGCTGACAGCCACAACTACAGGCTTCCTGTTTCTTATTCTGATCTTTACTCTTTATTTTATATTTACTGAGAAAAACTTGGTCAGTCTTCTAACCAATTCAGCTCATGTAGGCCTGGATGTTCTGAAAAAAACTTCCCTCTTTTTGATAAAAAGTGCTAAACTGGCTCTGCTCCTGGGAAAAATTTCTATTCAATTCATCATCTTTTTGATAAATAGTCTAACCCGTTTTATGAAAATAATAGGCCCTGAAGGACAACTCATCCTGTTTCTCCTGGCTTTTATTCTATTTACCTCTTTGTATTTGGGAATAAAAAAGAAATTATTGACTGGAGAAAAAGCATGAAACATAAAAAGATATTATTAATTCTAATCTCGATTACCTTAGTCGGCTTTACTTCCCTCTGGGGCCAGAGTTTTGTCATTCAAAAAGATGTATATGTAGCTGAAGATGAAGTCCAGAAAAATGTTATCGCCTTAGGCGGAGACGTCCTGATCAAAGGCAAAGTCAAAGAAAGTGTGGTAGCTATTGGAGGCTCGATTACCATCGAGGGTGAAGTTGGAGAAGTAGTTTTAGGCATAGGCTCTCCTATTACCCTAAAATCTACAGCTATAATCAAAGGTGATGTCGTTGCTCTGGGAGGAAGCCTGCTTAAAGAACCAGGAACAACTATTAAAGGGGATACCATCTATTTTAAAGTCGAATCCCTCAAGGATGTGCTGGGTATTTTGAGCGGCCTCAGCTTTGCTCCTTTTATTCCTATCCTCATCATCATTAAGCTAATAGCTGTTTTCATTTGGTTTATTCTGGCTTTGGTTCTGGCTGCTATTTTCCCCCGTCAATTAGCTCTGGCTTCGGCTCAAATCAGAAAATCTTTCTGGTCAACTTTCGGCATTGGCCTCTTAGCTATCATTATTTTTACTGGTCTCACCATTTTTTCTGCCTTTTTAAGTTTGATTTTAATTGGCATTCCTTTTCTGCTGGCTCTAATTCTGATCGGGGTAATCATCAAAATATTCGGTCGGGTGACTGTTTTTTACTTTTTTGGTGACAGCCTGGCCCGCGCTTTTGGGTCCAAAAATCCTTCGTCCCTGGTAGCTGTTATTTTAGGCCTTATTCTGGTGGAGTTTGTAGGATTCATCCCTATCCTTGGCTCTTTATTTTTACTGGTGATGAGTATAATTGGCTGGGGCAGTGTTCTTAGATCTAAATTTGGAACAACCAACAACTGGTTTAAGAAGGGTTAGGGACTGAGCCTGAAAAGGCCAGCCTGCCTTAAAGTTCAAGAATTTCTTTTTCCTTGGCTGTAGCCAGTTCCTCCAGTCTTTTACTATACTCAGCCGTTAACTCCTGGAGTTTATCATAACCCCAAAATTTATCATCTTCTGTAATTTCCTTTTTTTCTTCAAGTTCTTCTATTTCTTCTTTGCTCTCCCTTCGGAAGTTACGTAGAACTGTCTTTTCTTCTTCCAGCATTTTTCTCACCCGCTTGGCTATTTCTTTTCTTCTTTCCTCATCTAAAGGTGGAATAGGCACCTTGAGGATTTTGCCGTCATTAATGGGATTAAGTCCAAGGTCAGCCGCTCTGATAGCTTTATCAATAACTTCCAGCAGGGAAGGATCCCAGGGTTTAATGGTAATTAAAGTGGGTTCAGGAACACCTAAAGTGGCCACTTGATTGAGAGGGGTCAAATTTCCGTAATACTCGACCTTAATGTCTTCAAAGAGATTGATGTTGGCCCGGCCTGTTCTCAGTTTGCTTAAATCCTTGCGGAAATGCTCTACTGAACCCTTCATCTTTTTTTCAAGTTCTCTTAAAATTCCCTTGACCATCTTTATATCCTTCTTCGCTTACTCTTTTCCCATTTTCAGGATTTTATGGCTGCTTGTCAACAGACCCGAGTTCCTACCTGCTGACCCAAAACAGCCTTCTTAATATTTCCCCTTTTCCTTAAATTGAAGACGATGATAGGCAGCTCATTATCTTTGCATAAAGAAATGGCTGTGGTATCCATCACTTTTAAGCCCCTGTTGATAACATCTATATACTTGATAGTCTTAAATTTCTTGGCCGTTTTATCCACCATGGGATCAGCCGAATAAACCCCATCAACTTTAGTAGCTTTTAATATCACCTCAGCTTTTATTTCCAGGGCCCTTAAGGCTGCGGCTGTATCGGTGGTGAAATAAGGGCTACCAATTCCAGCACTAAAAATAACAATTCTTCTTTTTTCTAAATGCCTGACTACCCTTCGGCGGATAAAGGGCTCAGCTACTGCTTTAATTTCTATGGCTGAAATAAGCCTGGTGACAACGCCTTCTTTCTCTAAAGCATCCTGGAGGGCAATACCGTTGATGATGGTGGCCAGTAAGCCCATATAATCGGCTGCTGTTCGATCCATGCCCACCTCAGCTCCGTGAATACCTCTAAAAATATTACCGCCTCCGATCATAATAGCCGTCTCCACTCCCAGATCATGTATTTCTTTTATTTCCTGAGCCACAGATTTTGTAATGTTGAGGTCAATTCCATAGGCATAATTACCTAAAAGAGATTCACCGGAAAGCTTAAGGAGAATTCTTTTATAGGCAGGCTGTGGTAGAGGCATTATCAAAATTTAGGGTTTGCCCAACTCAAAGCGGGCAAACCTTCTTACTTTTATGTTTTCGCCAAATTTAGCAATATAAGAAGCAATAAGTTGCTTAATCGACAATTTATCATCTCTGATATAAGGCTGATCTAAGAGACAAACTTCTTCATAAAATTTCCCCAGTTTTCCTTGGACAATTCTCTCTATAATCTCCGGGGGCTTGTTGGAATCTTTAAATTGTTCCCGGATGATTTCCTTCTCCTGTTCCAGCACTTCTGAGGGGACTTCTTCAGAGGAAACATACTGGGGTTTAGCCGCAGCAATATGCATGGCTATATTTTTTACCAGCTCTTCGAATTCCTGATTCCGAGCAACAAAATCTGACTCACAATTGACTTCTACTAAAACTCCAATTTTGCCATTAAGATGAATGTAAGAGCCGATAATTCCTTCGGCTGTTTCTCGACTCATCTTTTCTTTAGCCCGAGCATATCCCTTTTTTCTGAGGACGACGATAGCCTTTTCTATATCCCCTTGGCTTTCCTGCAAAGCCTTTTTGCATTCCATCATGCCTATTCCTGTTCGTTGGCGCAACTCTTTTACCATTTCAGCCGAGATATTCATTGAATTCTCCTAAGTTAATTTCTCTGTATTGGAAGAAGTTGCCTCTTCTCCACTCTGGTTGGAGGCTTCTGGAGACGGTGGCTGTTCTTCAGCCATTTCTTCTTCCTTTTTAGCTTGTTCCAGTTCTTTTTCTAATTTCCTCTTCTTGCCCTCAATAATGGCCTCAGCCACCTTAGAAGCAAATAATTCTATGGCTCTGACAGCATCATCATTGCCCGGAATTGGATAATCTATATCTTCGGGATCACCATTAGTATCAACTACAGCTACGATCGGTATCTTGAGTTTTTTAGCCTCGTTAATAGCTATTTCTTCTTTCACAGAATCTATGACAAATAAAACTCCGGGAAGCTCTGTCATTTTCTTTATTCCTCCCAAATTTTTAGAGAGTTTTCTGTAGACTTTTTCTAATTTTGATTGTTCTTTTTTGGAAAGAAGCTCCCAGCGGCCATCTTCTTTCATTTCTTCCAGTTCGATCAGCCTCTCTACACTCCCTCGAACGACATCAAAATTTGTCAAAAGTCCTCCTAACCACCGCTGGTTAACAAAACATGATTCGCACTTCAAGGAATACTCTCTGACAATATCTTGAGCTTGTTTTTTGGTACCGACCATAAGTACTTCTTTCCCCTCTTCAGCCACACTTCTTATAAATTGGAGGGCATCTTTGAAAATCCTAATTGTTTTTTGGAGGTCAATAATATAAATTCCGTTCCTCTGACCGAAAATATAACCCTTCATCTTAGGATTCCACCTTCTTGTCTGGTGGCCAAAATGGACTCCTGCTTCTAAGAGTTCCTTCATTGTTACTGTTACCAAAAACAATTCTCCTTTTTATCTCTTGTGATACTGGGGAGCCTTCCGAGCACCTAATAAACCATACTTTTTTCTCTCCTTAATCCTGGCATCTCTGGTTAGAAACCCTGCCTGCTTAAGGATTTTTCTCAGCTCTTTATTGAATTCTACTAATGCCCTTGATATTCCCAAGCGGATAGCTTCAGCTTGGCCGCTCTTACCGCCACCATTTACTCTAATGAAAATATCAAACTTTTTTTCAGTTTCGGTCAGATGGAGAGGCTGCCTAATAATGTGTCTTTGACCATCAAGGTGAAAATATTCAGTAAAAGGCCGCGGCTTTTTATTGACGTACAAAGTGATATCTCCCTTGCCTGGACGAAGAAACACTCTGGCCGTAGAGGTTTTTCTTTTACCAGTGCCATAATATTGTATTAAACTCAAGGTGCCTCCTAAAAGCGGTATTCCTCTGGTTTTTGAGCCTGGTGAGGATGATCCGGGCCGCGATAAACCTTTAATTTCTTATAAATTGCCCGGCCCAGCTTATTTTTAGGAATCATGCCCCAAACTGCTTTCTTAATCACCTCTTCAGGTTTTTTTTCTAACATCTGTTTTAAAGTTCTCTCTTTTAAGCCTCCAGGGTAGCCAGAGTGAGAATAATATTTTTTTTGCTCCATTTTTCTGCCTGTAATTTTTACTTTCTCAGCATTAACCACAACCACAAAATCACCACTATCCAGAAAATCGACGTACCTTGGATTGCGCTTACCACGAAGCAAAATTGCGATTTCAGTGGCTAACCGCCCTAAAACTTTTCTCTCAGCATCAATAAGCCACCATTTATGTTCAATCTCACTTTTTTTAGGTACGACAGTTTTCATTTTATTCATGCCTTTATTTTTTCGCTAAAGAGAAGCGATGCCATAAAATACAAAATCTTAAGGGGATTGTCAACTTTATCAATTAATCCAGACCCGCTGCCTCTTTCTGGCGTAAATCTTTATCAAGCCGATGCCTATTAAAAAACCGCCTACATGGGCAAACCAGGCAACTCCGCCTCCCAGTCCAATATTAAATATCTGGGCCAAGAACCAGAAACCCAAGATGATTGCGGCTGGAATAGGAATGACCCAGATAAAGACAAGGGTCAGGACTCTGGCCGCAGGATATAATATCATATACGCTCCCAGGATACCAGCAATAGCCCCACTGGCTCCAATCATTGGCACCCGAGAATTAGGATTAAATAGGATATGAGTCAAACTGGCCCCTAAACCGCAAATAAGATAAAAAAAGATAAAGCGCACAGGACCCAGGAAATCTTCAATGTTATTACCAAATATCCAGAGATAGAGCATGTTGCCCAAAAGATGAAAAAGACTTCCATGGAGAAACATGGCCGTCAGGAGAGCCAAAGGCGGAGAAATTCGGGGGATAGAAGCCAAAGTGGTAAAATGAGTAATTTCATAAGGAATGGCTCCCATTTTGTAGACGTAGTATTGCAGCCCAGAAGGAGAAAATATCTGATAAAAGAAGACAGCGATATTAAGGCCAATAAATAAAATCGTCACCAAAGGGAAGCGGTAAGTCGGATTTTCGTCTTTTAAGGGAATAAACATTTAAATTAATCCTGTCTTTTCTCAGCCATGTCTCTCAGTTTTTTAAAGAAGTTGCTGCCTCTTTAATCTTCAGCTCAAATCTCTCGACTTTTTCTTCTCCCAATAAAATAAATTTATAAAGTAAATTTTCCCACCCTAATCTATCTTTTTAATTGTGAGTAATATAGAGAATAAGAATTAAAAATATAAATACTCTCTTTTTTTCGACAAAAAATATCGAGAGAAGATCAGCTATTATTATCTATTTTATTTGCTGGCCTTTAAGTTCTTTTTCCAGCCTTTCCCTTTCCAACTGTCTTTTTCTTAATTCCTGAAACTTTTGAGCATTCATATCGGCCAGACTAATGTACCTTTGAGCTCTTTGTGGTTCCAGTTTAGCCAAAACGCTTTTATAAAGCACGCTCAGCCATGAATAAGGCTCTGGATATTGAGGATCCAATTTATTAGCTTTTTCTAAGGCCTGAAGGCTATCTTTAGCCAAAGCCAGGCGTTCCTCTTTGGGAAGATTGGCCAGCCGGTAGGCTTTCGACCAGCGGTTAACTCCCTTGGACAGCCAAGCGGCCGGATTCTCAGGATCTAACTGAATGCGCCTTTCGTGGAAATAATTGGCTTTATCAAATTCAGGTCTAGGAGAAATGCCTTCATAAAATTGGGCTATATAGGCATAACCCTGAGGGCTTTCTGGATCTGTCTCGATTCTCCGTAAATACATCTCTTCTGCCTTTTGGAAAGGGGTTTTACCCTCTTCTGCCTTTGTCTCTCCTTCTTCTTTTTCCTTGGAACTGCCTGCATATCTCTTGTAGAACTCAGCTACAACATAATAATTGCTCATATTAGTGGGCTCCATCTCGATAATTTTCAGGTACATTTCCTCTGCTTTATTGAAGTCTCTTAATTTGTCATACATATCGCCCAAGGAATAGATAACATCTTTATCGCTAGGATTTGCTTCATAAGCTTTATTTAATGCCTCCAATGCTTTCTGAGCAATCTCCTTGTTTTTCTCGCTTTCATCGCTAGGTCTGTAAAGGTTTTTATAACATTCGCCTAAAAAGCGATACGCCTCTACTATTTCAGGATTGAAACTTAAAGTTTTTTCATATTCTTTTATAGCCTGGCGATAGCGGCCATCAGTAAAAAGGTGATTAGCCCGGGTGAAATGATAATTGGCCTTCAATCTGTTCACTTTAAGTTTTTGACAGCTGACTGTAACAAAAAGAGGAGCAAGTATGAGGGCAATAGCTAAAAAATAATATATAGTTTTGCGAGACATAATAACCTCCTTATATTCTCTTCTCTTCTTGTCTCAAAAAGAATTTTATAATAGAAAGGTGGCTTAAAGTCAAGGAAAAGTAGGTATCTGGATTTTTCATTGAGGTCTTCTCCTGAGCTGGCGGCTGCTTCTATGGATGAGACGGATTGGTGTTCCTTTAAAGTCAAATTGCTGGCGGACTAAATTTACTAGCAATTTTTCATGTTCTTGGGCAAGAGGAACGTGGGTTGAACTAAAATAAATAAAAGTGGGCGGAAGAATACCAATTTGAGTCATATATTTTATTTTTATTCTCTTCTTCTTTCTGGAAAGAAGGACATAATTTGTATTTAGCCACCTTAAAAATTTATTAATCTTCGAAGTGGAAATTTTTTGACAAGCATCAGCGTAGACTTTCTCGGCTACTTCCAAGATTTTAACCACCCGCTTTCCAGTTAGAGCTGAAATAAAGAGAAGAGGAGCATAACTGACAAAATCTAACTTCCTAAAAATCCGTTGCTTGAATTCTTGGGACAGGTCGGCTTCTTTCTCAACTAAATCCCATTTATTTAAAGCCAATAATAAAGGCTTGCCAGAGTTATGAGCCAAATGGGCAATGGCCGTATCCTGTCTGGTTGGAAACTCTTGAGCATCGAGTACCAAACAAATTACATCAGCCTGAGCAATATCTTTTTTAGCTTTGATAATACTGGCCTTTTCTCTTTTGTCCCGAGTCCGGCTTAACTTCCGAATACCGGCCGTATCAACCACAGAAAACACTTTTTTATTTCTCCTGATCAGAGTATCAATACTATCCCTTGTTGTCCCCGGAATTTGGCTTACTATTAATCTTTCCTGACCACAGAGGCGATTAATAATAGACGATTTTCCGACGTTAATCCGTCCGACAACAGCAATTTTTAGGGGTTTTGCTACCTCTTTTTCAGAGGAAAAAGAAGGAAGTAGCAGCCAGATAATTCTCTCTAAATTTTCTATATTTCTTTTATGTTCAGCTGAAATAGCCACCAGATTATCTTCTCCTAATCTGTAAAAGTCACCAAGCTTTATCTCCTCAGCCGGTGAATCTATTTTATTAACGACTACTACTATTGGCTTATTTAATTTCTTTAAAGCTAAAAAGAGCTCCTCTTCGGCTGGTAAAAGTTCTCTTTTCCCGTCTAGAACCACAAGAAGGAGGTCAGCCTCGAGGGAGGCTTCCCAGGCTTTGGCTTTAATCTGAGTGGTAAGAGGATCTTGTTTAGAATCGAATAATCCTCCAGTATCTATTAAAAGAAATCTCTTGCCGCTAAGATTACAAGAGGAAATAACTTGATCTCTAGTCATGCCCGGCAGATTGTGAACAAGGGATTTCTTCTTTCTTAAGAGACGATTAAATAGAGTAGATTTGCCTACGTTGGGAAAGCCAACAATGGCTACCTTGGCTAATTTTTTCATTAATTTTCAATCCGCATAGATAATAAGTTTAGTTATTTTCCCTTTGATAGCTTCTTATTTTTCGAGGCAGGCAAAATCCTCAAAAAGACGATCGCTTTCCTATTCTGCCAACAAATCGTATTTAGGAAGGAACGGATAGGCTAAACTAAGATGCCCACCTAAGGTTTCCTTTTCGCCGCCGTCGATTAGAATAAAAACTTTTTTTATCGATTTAAAATTATAAGCCAAGGAATTGACTATGGAAAAAACGGTAGCTATTTCTGCCGATGAACCCTTGAGATGTTTTTCTTGGATCTCTTTATTAAAATCCACATAAGCAATTCCCTCTTTAGTGATATATAATTCTCTTAACTTGGTTTCCGGAGGAAAAGGCGAGAGATAGCCTTTTTTAGAGCCTTTTAATAATTCTTCGATGGTTTCTTTAGCTTCTTTGGCTGGCGAATCATGGGCAATTATCTCTCTTTCTTCAGGATGAAGAAGGAAATCTTCCTCTGAAGGGAAAAAAA
>CAZEQD010000039.1:0-18580 GCA_964514305.1 uncultured Eubacteriales bacterium | reverse complement strand
AACTTTATCAGGTTAAAAGATATCTTGAATAAAGTGAACTTGCGTAAAATATGGGAAAGCTGTTTTCCATTGTGTTTCTAAAGGCTTTACACTTATTTTTTGCGTAAAATTCGGGAAAGTCTCAATACAAATACTTGACAGGCCTAATTTGGGTGAATAGGATACTATTAGAAAATTAAATTAATTTGCCAAGTCCTTCCCCCAAGGATATGAGCGAAAAACTATTTTTTAGAACACACAAGATAAGAGCGGAGGGAGTTAAATGACCATTCTAGGCTTTATTGACTGGATTCCTTATAAACCAAAAAGCATATGAAAAGGGAGGTATAAATGAAGAAAGGGTTAAATCGTTTATTAATTTTAGCTCTTCTCCTGGGATTGGTTTGGGCCTTAGGACTCGGGCAGGGAGGTGATAACCTCAGAAACTTGAGCGTGGATGATTATTTCCGAATTCAGGACGTCTACGATCCACAGATCAGTCCCGATGGTCAATGGGTTGCTTTCGTCATATCTACTACGTACCTTGAGAAAGACAAGAGCGAGAGCCGCATCTGGATGTTACCAGTCGAAGGTGGGGAGGCGATACCGATGACAGCCAAAGGAAGCTCCGCCTGGCGGCCGCGGTGGAGCCCTGACGGTAAATATTTGTCTTTTCTTTCTGCCCGGGGCAATGGCAAGACCCAAGTCTGGACGCTGTTCAGAAAGGGCGGAGATGCCGTCCAGCTCACCGAAGTTCCTCAAGGGGTCAGGTCCTACGAGTGGTCTCCAGATAGCAGCAAATTACTGTTGACCATTAAAGATCCGAAGCCCGAAGACTTAGAAGGCAAAAAAGACAAGAAAAAAACACCCAAACCCTGGGTGATAGATCGTCTTCAGTTCAAGCGAGATTACGTCGGCTATCTGGATCATCGCCGCACCCATCTCTACGTCTTCGATATAAAATCTAAAAAGGTGACTCAAATTACATCTGGCGATTTTGATGACAGTGAGCCTGCCTGGTCACCGGACGGTAAATTTGTAGCCTTCGTCAGCAACCGTACCGATGAACCTGATAGTAATTATAACACCGATATATGGGTTGTGGCCGCAGACAATCCTGACAAGGGAAAAACGCTGCTTCAGGTTACCAAGAATCCCGGCTCTGACAGCTCTCCCACCTGGAGTCCAGACGGTAAGTACATCGCTTACATCTCTGTCACTGACCCTGATGCTTTTGTTTACGCTACAGCTCACCTCGCTGTAATATCTTTTAAGGGTGGAGAACCCAAGGTGCTTACCAAGAAGCTTGATCGCCACATATCAAATCCACGTTTCTCCCTGGACGGAAAATCGATTTACTTCGTGTTAGAAGACAGTGGTGAGTATCAACTGGCCCGGATTCCTGTGGGAGGAGGCAAGGTAGAACGGTTCATTACCGGCTCTAAAGTCGTCTACGATTTCGAAATAGGTAAAAGGGGGATGATTGCTGGCCTCATTACCCAGCCCCATCTACCTCCTGAAGTGTTTATCTACGCTAAAGGTAAGTTAAAGCAGGTCTCCCATGTTAACCAGAAACTTTTTTCTGAGATTCGACTTGGAGCTGTGGAGGAAGTCCGTTTTAAAAGCAAGGATGGAACTGAAATTGAAGCCTTTGTAGTCAAGCCGCCAGGCTTCAATCCAAGCTTTCGCTACCCCACTCTGCTTCGCCTCCATGGCGGACCAGTTGCCCAATACAATTATGGTTTCAATTTCTCAGCCCAGCTTTTTGCCGCCCGCGGCTATGTGGTTGTCCTTCCCAATCCGCGCGGTTCTTCAGGCTACGGCCAGGATTTTTCCTTGGCCCTCTGTAAATCGGAGGGGGATAAGGAATTCGAAGACGTCATGGCCTCAATTGACTATGTAATTGAACAAGGTTATGCTGATCCCGATCGGCTGGGGGTAGGCGGATGGTCCTACGGCGGCGAGCTGACCAACTTGGTAATCGTCAAGACTAACCGATTCAAGGCCGCTATCTCCGGCGCTGGCACTGCGCTCTATGTGAGCAATTATGGCCACGACCAGTATCAGCGCTGGTGGGAGTTTGAATTGGGCCTTCCCTGGAAAAAGGAGAATCGAGAGATTTGGAATAAGCTCTCGCCTTTTAACTATGTGGAGAACGTGACCACCCCAACCCTCTTTGTTGGAGGGGAAAAGGATTGGAATGTGCCTATCATCAATGCGGAGCAGTTCTATCAAGCACTCAAACGACTTGGACGTACCACTCAACTCGTTGTCTATCCTGGTGAACATCACGGAATCGATACACCATCATTCACCAAGGATCTCTATGAGCGTTACCTAGATTGGTATGACAAGTATGTAAAGGGAAGCGGGTCAAATAACTAAGCAATGATGCTTCACTCTTTCAACATTTTTGTTGAAAGTTCGTTGCTGGAACTATACCCAAAATCATTAGAAGTGAAATTCCTGACAAAGAAATAAAAGTTGACAACGGTAAGTCACCATAAAGGCTGCTGCCAACCAGCTCTTCCAAATCCCAAATAGCCAAACATAAAGTAGAAGTAATGGCAGGAGCAGGGATATCTATTTAGCTAACAGAAATTTAAGGAGCTAAGCTATCCTTTTGAAAGTCTTTTATTATTTTATAAGTCTCTACTATTCCCCTGACAAAAACAGCCCTTGATGCCAATTCCAGCCCAAAAGAAGCAGCCTCAACAGGCTCTAAACCGGCCCTCAGTTTTAGGGCTGTAGCTGCTCCGAAAACATCACCGCAGCCAGTGGTATCCACCACTTGATTGGCTTTAGCAGCAGATATTGTTTCAGCTCCTTTAGGAGTAATTACCAACACCCCCTCCTTGCCTAAGGTGACAAATAAGGCCTTAGTTCCTAAAAGAAAAGCCTTTTCAGCAAAATCTAAAAGTTCAGCAGAGGAAGGATGCTCTTGGGGATGGCCCAGAAGAGAGGCTGCTTCTTTGGCGTTAGCCTGGATAAAATTTACTCCTTCAATCCAAGCCCAGGCCTCAGGAAGAGGTACATACCTTCGAAGCCGGTGAAGCTCCCGGGAAAGACAAAGGGAATGGATATCAAGCCATATTGAACAGGAAATTGTGCGGACAATCTTCTGCCAGTCCTTCAATTTCAGCTCAAAACCAGAGTTAAAAACAGCCATCAGCATCTCAAATTGATGGCCATGGAGTCCTTTAAGGAGCGTGTCAGGCTTAAGAGGAGGAACTACTGATTTTAGAATTTCCATTCTTTCCCCTTCTGGTGGATAATAAAGATGGACTTCATTTCCAGCCTCAGGCACAAGGTTAATTCCCCGCTGCTGGAAGTTTGGCCAACCGCTTGTTATTCTTTCCACCTCTGCCTTAAGTTTCTGGCTGAGGAGGGTATAAAGACAAACTTCCTCTCCTAAAGCACAAAAGGTTGCTGCTTGGTACAAAACACCACCCAGCCCCTGCCAGAGAAAACCAGATTGAGAGCGGATACGGTCATAAGTGATTGTTCCTAAAAGTGCAAATTTCCTGCGCATTCTCCTATCCTTTTCTATTACTTCCAGTAATAAATTTGACTATTTTTGTTTAAATTATAACTGGTAGTAATAAAAAAGTTAATGATTTTAAGGCTGCTGAAAGAGCATCTCATCCAATTCGCTAATTATAATTTTAGATTTTTTCTAATCTATTAATTCAAATTAACAGTAATAATAAATAGTTTTCAAGGTTTTCAATTTAGTTAAGCTATGGTAAATTCATAAAGAATTAAAATTAAAAAAGAAAGTTTTTGGATTAGAAGATGAAAGAAGTCCAATTTGGCTTGGGTCGAGTCCAGTTTTCTATTGAAGTTCCTGATAAGACAGACGTTTTATCCATGGGCCGAGTTCCTCTTCTCACACCTGCTGAAGATAAAATCCGGCAGGCCTTTAAAAATCCCATAGGCTGCAAACCGCTTGAAGTTATTGTTAAACAAAAACTCCGCCTTAATCCCCAGGCCAAAGCAGTGGTTGTTATCTCTGACAGCACCCGGCCTGTCCCCTATTCAGGAAAATCAGGAATCCTCTTTCCTATTGTTGAAGAATTGATGAAAGCTGGGCTTAACTCATCTCAGATCATTCTCCTGGTAGCTACCGGCACCCATCGAGCTATGACTGAAGCTGAAATCAAAGAAAGGCTTGATCCTCGTCTCTTGGCTCTCGGGCTAAAAGTCATCAATCATAACTGCCGTCAGAAAGAAGAGCTGGTTTCAGTTGGAAGAACTAAAATTGGCGGCCAAATTCTTATCAACCGCCATTATGTCCAAAGTGATATAAAGATTTTGACTGGACTGGTTGAGAGTCATTTCATGGCTGGGGTCTCAGGAGGCCGAAAATCAATCTGTCCGGGTCTCATAGGAGAGGCTTCGATTCACCTTCTCCACAGCGGACCAATCCTGGCCTCTCCACTGGCTTCAGATTTAATCCTGGAAGGAAACCCTGTTCATGAAGAAGCCCTCCGGGTAGCTAAGATGGCTGGCTGTGATTTTACTGTTAATGTTACTTTAGATTCTAATTACAGATTAACTGGAGTTTTTGCAGGAGACATGGAAAAAGCCCATTTGGCTGCATATGCTCAGCTCCGAAAATATGCAGCTATTCCCTTTCATCACCAATACGACTTGGTCCTCGGACACACTGGTTTTGTAGGCATTAATCACTATCAAGCAGCTAAAGGAGCCTTGACCTGCCTTCCTTTACTTAAAAAAGACAGCATCTGTCTTCTGGTGGCTCATCACAGTGATTTTGACCCTATTGGTGGCATTAATTATAAGCAGATGATGCGTCTTCTGGCTGAAGTCGGCCCTCAAAAATTTGTGAAAATGATTGTTGATCCCAACTGGAAATTTATCCCTGAGCAGTGGGAAGCCCAGATGTGGAGCCGTTTACTTAAGCAGATTAGTCCCGAAAATTTAATTTACTGTACCCTTGATATAGCTGAGGAGGATTTTAGCTGGTTGCCCGGGACTCACGCCAGAAAACTCAACCCCCGGGCAAAATCGATGCCCCAGCTTGTCCAAAATTCACTCCACTGGGCCATCAGAGTGTTGCAGCAGCGGTTAAAAAGAGAGCCAGATATAGCTTTTCTGGCGAATGGCCCTTATGGTATTCCCAAAAAATTGTTTCATTGAAGAAATAAAAAGTCGGAATCCTTATCTTCACCAACCTGTAACCTCTGGAACCTAGCATTTTTAGCCTTTATTCATCTCATTAATAATCGAGAAATCAAAAGATTAAATCGGAGGTCCAGGTGGGGGAGAAAGAGGCAGACGTAATCTAAGCTTGCTTGGGTCCTTCTTGAACTGCTCGATCTGCTGCAGAGCATAGAGAAAATGAGCTTTTTCCGCCTCATTTTGAAGCTCTGGCAGTTTCCTATTTAGCCAGCGGCTAAGTTCCTCAAGCTTCAAAGATACCAAGGCCCTGACCTGCGGTAAAATCTCATCATAAAGAGCTAAGCGTAAAAGATGATAAAGGACGACATTATCAACCACACGCCCAACTTCGGCCAATTTTCCCTCCCTCTGCCTTGTCTTCCAAGTTGCTTCCAACACCCTATCCACAACTTCAGCCAGACCAGGACTCTCCGGATAACGGCTGTGGTATTCAACCAGACGGGCAGCTCTTCTGGGGTCAAAAATTGAACTTAAGGTGAGGTTGGCGGCACTCTCAGCCGCTCCGAGAGAATCAAAAGAAGGTCCAGTATAGCCCGAGAAAGAGTCTGCAGACCTTCTGTAACCATTTGGCCAGGGAGGGATAATTTCCCAAATTTGGTCGGGAACGACTAAAAAATCTGGCCTGATGGTCTTAAGCAAACTTCCCAGGGCCTGCCTTTGCTGCGTTGGAGATAAAATTTTGGGATACTTCTGGTTGTCCCCCCTTAGCTTCTGGGCGTAATCCAAGCCAGCTAAAAATTTAGCTGTTGCTTCAACTTGGTAACGATGAAAAAAATAAGCAGGAACGAGTACATCCCCAAGCTTGGCCAGAGGCAAGCCCAAGGGAATCCTTTTTTCAGAGAAGGTCTTAAGAGCAATCTTCCTAACCTTGATTACTCGCTCCAGCTCTTTGACCGGATTTTGGCCGTTATCCCATTGATTGGCCAAGGGATTAGCTGCTCCTGGAGCAGTCGCATCCCAGTCCCCAAGAAATAAAAGGCCTCGACTGAAAGCATGATTAAGAATAGAGGCAAGCTCCTTTTTCTCATCGACTCCTTCTGGAAAATCCTGATAACCGTAGGCAATGCTCACCTTATCCCATTCTCCTATTTCCCGAGCATATGCTTGGGAAAGATCAAGATGTCCATCCGGCCTGATTTTAATTAGCGGATGAGGATAATCCATAACTGAGGCCCGGCTGTTAATACTAGCGGCATAATTATGAACCAATCCCAGCGTATGGCCAACCTCGTGGCAGGCCAGTTGGCAAATCCGGGCCAAAGCCATCTCTTCGAGCATCTGGCCATTGTTTTTATCTTGTTCAAAGTTCCCCACCAAGCTCTGAGCAATCAAATAATCCTGGCGGATCCTCAGCCCTCCAAGAGCTACACTTCCTTTGAGAATTTCTCCTGTGCGGGGGTCGACAATCGAGCCTCCGTAAGACCAGCCTCGTCGGGGTCGAGGGACCCAATTGACAACATTGTAACGAAGATCAAGAGGGTCAGCTCCCTCCGGGAGAAGTTTAACCTGAAAAGCATCTCGATAGCCGAGGGCTTCAAAAGCCTCCTTCCACCAGCTCACACCTTCCATCACAGCCGAGCGAATCGGCTCGGGAATGCCACGATCAACATAATAAACGATGGGTTTAACCGCTTCGCTCACCTTTGCTGTCGGGTCTTTCTTCTTCAGACGATGACGGATGATGTACCTTCGGACAAGAGGCTCTTTCAAGGGAGCAGAATAATCGACAAATCGAATGCTGCTATAGCCTGAACGAGGATCGAATGGCCGCGGTTTATATCCTGGCTCAGGCAGCCGGACAAAAGAATGATGGACTTTAAAACTAAAGGCCTGAGGAGGCTGGAGACTGGTGTAGGTAATTACTGCCTCTACTTCTGTATTTAAAGGGAAGTTCTTGCACATTGAAGGTATCAAGGCAGAGCAGGAAAGATCGCGAATATATTTTACCTGCTGGCGGCGAGCAAGAGAGGAGACAATATTGCTACTTCCTCGGAGGAAAAAGTCGGTGGCATCAACCAACACTCGCTCTCCTTCGCTTGCCTCTACCAGGAATCCCGAGATAATGGACTCAGAGAACGATTCCCGGACGACTCTCTTTTCCTCGGCTGAACCACTGATTGCCCGGAAAGTATAATTTGGCTGAACCAGAAAAACCTTCGGACCGAGACGACGGAATTTAACTATTCGAGTCTGTCCTAATTGATTCCGATCGAAACTAATATTAGCGGTTCCCGAGCCAGCTCGCTGGAAATTTATATATAAGAATTCAGTTTCCCATTTATTTATCTCCAGCCATATCTTACCAGTCTCCTTCTCAAAATAAAAAGAGAAAAAGCCTGGGTAAGCAGACATTCCTTTTACCCTCTCAGTCAGGCTGAGCTTGGTTGCCGAAGATAAAACTGGCATAGCCAGAAAGATCATCATTGAAAAAAATAAACAAATTTTTCTCATTATTTGCCTCCCTAAGTCTGATCTACTCCCTTAGCTTAAATTTTCTAAGAAAAAAATCAAGCTTTTAAGCACCTCTCTTCTTCCCGGGTTTGAGTTATCGTTTAATCGCCAATTTTTTCCCATTCCTCTTATCGGATATCACCCAAATAAGAATGCTCCCTATCTTTTCCCAAACTGGAAAAGGGAATCATTTTGCCCCTAAACAGTATCAGAATCTTTGATTTTTTTTAAAACACTTTATCTCAAAGGTAATTTTCTGGCTTAATCCCTGAAGACAATGTCTTTTTTCAATCGAGGCCGAGCCTGAGACATCAGTAATCGGCTGATCTTTTGCTCAAATACCTACCCCTCCCGGAGGAGAATTAGATCACTTTGCCTGGCTCACAGTGACAATTAATAAAATTTTTCTTCTTTAATTTCCCCGGTTCAGTAATTGATAATTGTGGGCAGCCAATATTTTAGCTTGAAAAGATAGCCTATCATATTACAATAAAAAAACATGCTCTCCAAAAAAATCATTAAATCTAGTTGTCCCATTTTGGGAAAAAGGAGGCCCCAAATTATTAAAAAAAACAATAAGCTTTTAAGACATTTAATAGTAATTACAGCAGCCGTTATGTTCTTCTTTTTAGTCTTTAAAAACCCAAGCTTCGCCCAGAAAATAAATCCTGAACTTTTTGCCCAGCTTAAGTACCGCCACATTGGTCCTGTCGGCAACCGGATTATTGCCGTTATCGGTGTTCCAGGCAAGCCCAATATTTTTTACGCCGGAGCAGCTTCAGGTGGCATCTTCAAATCTATTGACGGTGGTATCAACTGGAAACCTGTTTTTGATAAACAACCGGTCTCTTCCATAGGTTCTCTGGCGCTGGCTCCCTCTGATGCCAATATTGTCTGGGCAGGAACTGGGGAGACTTTCATCCGTAGCAATATCTCTCATGGTACCGGCATTTATAAATCTACTGACGGCGGTAAGACATGGAAGTGTATGGGCTTGGAAAAAACAGGCCGAATCGGCCGGATAGTGATCGACCCTCGAAATCCCGATATTGTCCTGGCCGCAGCCATGGGTCATTGTTACGGGCCTCAGCCAGAGCGCGGCGTCTATCGGACCAAAGACGGCGGCCGGACATGGGAGAGAGTGCTTTTTGTCGATGAAAACACTGGATGTTCTGATATAGCCATGGATCCCAATAACCCCCGTATTCTATTTGCAGGCATGTGGCCGATGCTCATAAGAACATGGGGAAAGTGGAGTGGTGGCCCAGGAGGAGGCCTGTATAAATCAATTGACGGCGGTACTACCTGGAAAAGGTTGAAAGGAAACGGACTGCCCGAGACTGAAATTGGAAAAGTGGCTGTAGCCATAGCCCCCAGCAATTCTGAGCGCATCTACGCCTTAATTGAAACTAAAGACGAAGGCCTTTGGAGGTCGGATGATGGGGGCGAAACCTGGGTCCATATCAACCATGACCACGCCCTGCTCAATCGCCCCCTTTATTACACCCGCTGTGTCGTTGCTCCCAATGATCAGGATGAAATTTATTTTCCGGCTACTCGATTTCAGATGAGCCTTGATGGAGGAAAAACTATAAAAAAATTCAAGGTAATGGGAGGCGACCATCACGACATGTGGATCGACCCTCTTGATCCAGAGCGAATGATAGTCGGCAACGACCAGGGCCTCTGTATCTCCACCAACCACGGCCAAACCTGGCATGCTGTCCAGCTTCCTGTAGCCCAAATGTATCATGTCTACGTTGATAACCGTATTCCTTATTATGTTTACGGCAATAGGCAGGATGGCTCATCTTACTGTGGTCCTAGCAATAGTCGGTTAGGACGGGCGGGTATACCTCAAGGATTGTGGCATCCAGTGGGTGGCTTTGAGAGCGGCTTCGCCGTTCCTGATCCAGTGGATAACAATATTGTCTGGTCGGGTAATTACGACGGCATGCTTGATCGCTTTGATCAGCGTACTGGGCATAGCCGGGCAGTAACTGTCTGGCCTGAAAGTATCCAGGGTTGGGCAGCTGGCCAGGTAAAATTCCGTTTTCAATGGACTTTTCCCATAGCCATTTCACCTCATGACCATAATAAAGTCTATGTCGGAAGCCAGTACGTTCATCAAACCACTGATGGCGGCCAAAGCTGGACAATCATCAGTCCTGATCTTTCTACCAATGATAAAAGTAAACAACAGAGAACAGGAGGAATTACCAAAGATGATGCCAGCCCCCTCTACTGCTGTACTATTTTCGCTTTAGCCGAATCACCTCTTGAAGAAGGCCTTATCTGGGCAGGAACCAATGACGGATTGCTCCAAGTCACTCGAGATGGTGGCGCCCACTGGATAAATGTCACTAAAAATATTCCCAATTTTCCACCCTGGGGCACAGTCAGTAATATAGAACCTTCCCGCTATGAGGCAGGCACCTGCTATATCACTGTTGACTTTCATCAGGTAAATAACCGTGATCCTTATGTTTACAAAACAACTGATTACGGCCAGAGCTGGAAATTTATAAGCTCAGATATTCCCAAAAGCGACTTAAGCTATGCTCATTGTGTAAGAGAAGATCCTGTCCGCAAAGGGATGTTGTATCTGGGAACAGAAAATGCCCTCTACATCTCTTTCAATGACGGCCGAAACTGGATTCCGCTCCAGAGCAACCTTCCCCATGCTCCAGTCCATTGGCTAGTTATCCAGGAACATTTCAATGATCTGGTGGTGGCTACCTATGGCCGCGGCTTCTGGATTCTGGATGATGTCACTCCTCTTCAGCAACTTAACTCTGAAATCCTGAACTCAGAGATTTATCTTTTTAAACCACGAGCTGCATACCGTTTTCGCAGTGTAGCCGGACCCAGAACTACTCCTAACGACCAGTGCCTTGGAAAAAACCCACCCTATGGTGCTTCCATAAATTATTATCTTAAATCTGAGCCAAAGGATGAAGTTATAATCACCATTCTGGATGACCAAGGGCAAACAGTAAGAACTCTCAAGACAGAAAAAGAAATTAACTCTGAGCAAGAAAGGGATGAACAAGCAGCCAAGCCATTTAAGGTCCCCAGGAAGGCCGGCCTTAACCGTATCTGGTGGGACTTAAGATACGACAAGACAAAGCGAATTAAATTGAGAACAAGCCCCATTGGTCATGAGCATGTTAAGGTCGGGCCTAAAGGATGGCGGTCCCTAGGAAGGGAACGAACAAACGGACCTCTCGTTCCACCCGGTACTTATACTATAAAGTTAAGCTTGGGCCAAAATGAATTTACTCAAAAACTGGTAGTAAAAAAAGATCCTCATTCAGCTGGGACTGAGGCAGATATTAGGCAACAGAACAAGATTTTGCTCGAAATCTACAATAATATAAACACAGTGGCCGATATGATAAACCATATAGAACTAATTCGAAAGCAACTTTATGATTTGAACAAACTTCTTGAAGGACACGAAGTGGCAGAAGCGATAAAGAAAGCAAGTAAGCAACTGGATAAAAAATTTATAGAAGTGGAGAACTTTTTTATTCCTCTGGGAATGACCGGTTCTGGTGACAGCCTACGCTGGCCTGACAAGTTCTACAGCAAGCTTCGTTTTCTGGCTTCCAGTATCGGCCAATCGGATTTTCCTCCGACCAACCAACAGCTCGAGGTACACGAAATGTTCACAAAGCAGCTGGCTGAATACAGCAGTCGCTATAATGAGCTAATCACCAAAGATCTAGTAGCTTTCAATGCCCTCTTAAAGGAAAAAAATATTCCTAATATCATTGTTAATTACGTTAAATCTAAAACTTGAGTAATAAATATTAAAAGATTATTCTTAATTATGTCCTAATCTCGATTAAAAATCTTGGCGGAAATAATAAAACGATAAACAAAGCAGCTCTTTTTATGGTAAATTGAATAAAAAGTAATGATTTATCATCTGGGTACCTCAGGCTGGAGTTATGGAGGCTGGAGGCAGAGGTTCTATCCCGAGGGCCTCCCTCAAAGAGAGTGGCTTGCCTTTTACGCCCGGCATTTCAATACCGTTGAGATAAATATGACCTTTTACCGCTACCCTAAGCCAGAAACTTTGAGAGGCTGGCTAGAGAAAGTGCCTGAGGAATTCAAATTCACCCTAAAAGCTAACCGCCAGATTACCCATCTCAAAAGAATAAAAAATGTTAAGGCTGAAGTTAGGTATTTTTATATTCTGGCCGATTCTTTAGGGCCCAAGCTGGGCTGTATCCTTTTCCAGCTTCCCCCTTCCCTCACTTTTGATCTGAATTTACTGGAAGAATTCCTTAAAATCCTTTCTCCGAGGTATAAAAATGTTATCGAATTTCGCCATGAAAGCTGGTACAAAGATGAAGTCTTCAGCTTACTAAAGGCCTTCAATGTCATTTTCTGTACTGTTTCTTCGACTAAAGTACCGAAAACGGTGGTTAAGACGGCTGATAACTGCTATTTCCGCTTTCACGGTCTGACCGGAGGCTATAAATACAGCTATTCAGAAGAAGAGCTGGCTGGGTGGGCTGAATCCATAAAAAATAGCGGGGCAGAAGAAACCTATGTTTATTTTAACAATGATTATCGGGCCTACGCTGTCCAAAACTGCCAAATTTTAAAGCGGCTCTTGGGCTGTTAAAATGAATTTTATTTTTAGATGATTTAATAACGGCCCGCTGAGGCCAGCGGGCCCTACATAAAATAGAAATAACTAGCAATGATTGAAATCATTTACTTTTCTTTACTCATTTTTAATTTATTGATAAAATACTAAGGGAAATGGCAATAATGTCCAATTTCTTAACATTCCCTAGACTCGAACAGCCAGCCCTGGCCTTGAAAAGTCATTTCCCTTTAAATTTATTTCTCCTGATATAAATAATGTCTTTACTTCACTCTATTGTTAACTTCATTACTTTTCGGATTATCAGCATGGCTCTTCTTGTTCTTTCTTTTCTCTGGGCTCTTAAAATCTTTCTAAAAAAGGAAATAAGATACTTATTCCGGGCTTCTATGATTTTTATCTTCGTCCTTCTGGCTTTTATTTTTTTTCAAAAAAGTGAAATAGGCAACTGGAATTATTATCAAATAAAAAATCATTTATTCCCAGAAAAAGAAATTCAGCATAAATATCGAGTCGAAAAAGGCTCTTTGATCCACGAAAATTATATCCGTTATGTATTTCAAGAGCCAAGGCCTAAGCTTATATTATCTTTTGATAAAAAAGGTAAGTATCTTAATTTGAAGGACATATCTCACTTAAACAAAATCCTCAAGGAGTTAGGCTTGCCCCCGGTAACTTCAGGAGTGTCAGAACTGGCTTCAATTACTGGTTCAAGATTCGATATCAATCATTACCGCTGGGATAACTATCCTGAAGGCATCCTAATCATTGAAAGAACACAGTGCAAAAGTAAAAAAACTTACCAAACTTACCATTGCCTGGCTTCACTAACAATTAGGCAAAAATATTAGAATTTCAGACCTTTTTTAGTAAAAAGCAAAGAGTAAACAGTAAAGATGAGCTAAATATATTTTTTAAAACTGAAGACAACTAGGATAGAAATCAGATATAAACAAGCCAGCCAAAGAAAAACAGGCTGTCTTTCTTTAACCATCTGATAGATTCTTCCCTCTCCTGGACTAGGCAAAGGCACTGGATCCCAAGGAAGTCCGTAGCGCTGGCTAAGTCCTTTAATAAAAAGAAGATGAATAACAGGGATCCTGGCAGCAACCATTTCAAAAACTACTCCTCTTTTCTTTGTGGGGGGGAGGCTGACTTCTCTAATCAAGCCTGGCTTAAGTTTTAAGACACTGGGGTCAAGTCCCAGATTGGCCCAGCTTCCTCCAATATTGATAAAAGCTTTAATTTTACTCTGGCCAGCTTCTCTTTTATAAAGAGCCATCCTTAAACTTACATTTTTTCTTAAATCAGGCTCAGACAGAAAAAAATATCCTCTTTTTTTAATCTCTTTAAGAAGAAATAGACGTCCTGCTGGGTCCATATCTTGGCCACAATCTCCCTCTCCTCCCAAAGAAACAGCGATTGGTTTGACCTGGAATATACCTTGACTGAGGAGGCAGTCTTCTATCTTCAGCCAGTGAAAATGAGGGCAATTGGCTCCCCACTGGGAAGCGCCCAAGGAAGAAATAAGAAGTGGATGGAGCTCCATGGTCTTGGCAGCTGAGAGAACAGCCACAATCAGAGCCGGAAAAGAACTTGAGGCCCCGACAGCTATAGTATCCCCCTTCATAACACCTGCCTTTTTTAACAGGAAAACCATTAAAGCGGCAAAATTGGGGTTGGTGGTTGTTCTCTTGGCCTCCAGGCTACCTAAAGAAGTAGTGATGGAGGACATTCTCTGGCCAATAAGTCCAGTTAGATTAGGATCTTGTTCTTTGTTAAGCCGGAGACCCTGGCTGCGCTGGCAGTTTCTAATAGCAGCTATTGCTCTGGCCATAATTCTTGAGGAAGTGATCATCTGCTTAAGCAGAGGACGGCCAGTCTGAAGAGGGATTAATTGAGCCCCTACAAAAAAAAGAGCGCTCAAGAAAAAAAGAAGAGCTATCAGTTTGAAATGTTTCTTTTTGCTCTGGGTTGAATCTGACTTTTTTCTTTCCTTGAGCAAGTTTAGTTTCATAAAATCTAATTTCTTTATCAATGTATCAGAGCTACCAGCCTCACCAGAAAATAGGTAATAACAGCTACGGTGAACAAAGAAGCCAGGGTAGGCACTGCTTTCTGTTTTTCTAAATTATTGGCTAGAAGACCTGGGATTAACCAGCCGATTGCCTTCAGCCCTAACGATTGGCTGAATATATAGGGCAGGACTAAAAACCAGAGCTGAGCCCAAACAGCCCCCAAAAGAACAAAAATAACAAATCTTCTCTTGCCAAAAAGGATAAAAAACCGACTGATAAATTTGTAAGTGAGAAGGCTTAAAAAAGAAATAATAAGAGTAATCAGGACTCTTAGAGGCTGATCAAGATAAAATGCAATATAAGCCGGAACAATTATTCCCCCTGGGTAGATATCCATTAATTCTACATAGAAAACAGCCACCACCAGTCCAATAAAAAGGGTCTCATAAATCATAGGCCTCAGCCATCCTTTGCCAGTAATTGACCATCTCTTGGCCCAAGCCTCCCATATTGGCCATACCTATCAATAATATATCCTCTCTCTGATCGGCGCCAATTTGCTTTATAATCGCCTCGGGCTCTTCTTTATTCACCATCTTTACTTTTGATTTAATCTCCCTATTTACTCTCCTCATAAAAGCTTGACTATGCCCTCCAGCCAGATAAAATTCATCAATCTCTGGAAAAGTGTTCTCCTTTAAAGCCTTTAACCATTGAAGAGTTCTATCGCCTCTATCTCGACGGAAATTAAGAAGCCCAATAATTTTTTTGCCCGCTAACTCTTTCTTTCTTAAAAGCTCCGTCACAACTTGACGGCTTGATTGAGGGTCATTAGCGGCAAATGCACTTGCTAAATATAGCCCTCTTCCAGGAAAGGTTAGCTTCATCTTCCAGATCTTTAGAGAGCCATAATCAGGTTCAACTTTGGCTATTCCCTGCCAGCTTATTTCTTTTTTAATCCCCAAATATTCAGCCACTGCCAGAGCCAACCTGATATTTTCTCTAAATTCTAAATAATGAAGCTTCAAATCTGAGGGAATTTCTTGCAGCCGATCTTCTTCTGTAACCTGAATAATTTTAGTTTTTCCCTTGTCGGTCTTTTTTTGAAAAGCAGAAAAAAACTCCGCCTGGGGTATAAAAACTGTACTATTTTCTGGAATTGAAGAAGCTAAACTGGTGGCAATTTCCTTCAGGCTTGAGCCCATTTGGGCTAAATGATCAAGGCGGACATTGGTTATAATCAGAATGTGGGGTTTTAAAATCCTGACTGATTCAATCCAGGCTGATTCTGGCTGAATGCTCATTAATTCACACACAAGAGAATTAACTCTAAGCTCAGCTCCAATCTTTAAAAGTCCCTTCTGTTCAAGAATAGTGGCCGGACCCAGCCGCTTTATTTCTCGCTGCTGACCATCAGGATAAATAATGACTGCTTTAGAGCCAGTAGTTTTAGCCAGCACCCTAAAGCCGGCCTCTTTCAAGCAGGCAGCCAGAAGCCTGACCACGCTTGACTTTCCTCTTGTCCCAGTAACTGCGATTCTCAGAGGAAGGTGACGCCGGTATCGGTTGACTCTGACAATTTCACTTAAAAGATAGAGAAAAAAAAGCAAAAGAAGAGTGCTGACCAGAATAAGCTCTTTAATAGCCTTTCTCCTTTTCTTGTTTAAAATTTATTAAACAAAATAAGTATGAGGCAAATATTTTAGTTTATTTTCTTCTTAAATTTGAATCTAAGCAAAAATTCCTCTTTCGCCTATCTCTTCTTCAGCCTGTCAAGTCTCTTAGCTTTCTTAGTTAAAAAGGAATATAAGGATAGATGCCTGAGCCTTCCTCTCCTTTAGCGCTTCTCAATACTCTAAGGAAAGAGCCAGAAAAAATATTGGCCATATCAGATCTTTCATATTTAGCTTTTAGAATTTCCGTTATTAATCCCAACATCTGTTCGATTCCTGCTTTGTCCCAAAAACTCTGCTGGTTAACGATCATTAAATGCTCACTTCCAATTAAGTTTTTAGCCTCGTCAAGCTTTTTAAAATAGCCAAGAGGATCATCTTCTTTGCTTAATAATAGGCCTAAAGCCGCTTTTTTCTGCTTGATCAACTCCATTACTCCATTATCTGGAAGGTTGTTTGTCATAATAATTACAGGTTTAGATGATGTTTCTAGAAGCGATTTAGCTTGACTGGAATTAAGACCTCTGAAAGCAAGGAGCAAGCCGCAGTTATTAGCAGTCTTAACAATCTTTTGGCCTTCGACAGTGAGTTGTTTTTGGCTAAAAAGAAGAGTTGGATTATCTACTATGACAAAGAAAACTCCTTGTTTGGCCAGAATCTGTAGCCAGCGAGGATCATTTTTAAAGGCATCAATACCTTTAAGGCCAGTTAAAATGATGGTTTTTCCCTGACGAATGTCTCTGGAAAGGTTGTAAGCCGAAGAATAGAAAGTGAGCCCTGACGTCTTTTTAATTTTTTCTGAAGCAGAAAGTAGGTTGTCAAGAATGTTTAAGCGCAGTCTGTCTCCACTCAATCCTTCTTTGCCTGAGACCAAAGCCAGCTGGAGGTCAACATCCGCCTCCTTGACTTGCTGGTGTTTTTTTATGAATTCATTCAAGTTGACAAGATTGAAATTAATCAGCGTCTGATATTTAAGATTATATGTTTCCTGTCTCATGGGCTTAATCAAATTGCCTGGTTCAGAAGCCAAGATTTCTACCGCTTTTTCCACAAAATCTCCTGTCTTTTTTAGAAGTTCTGGTTTAATAAGGTCAAGGTCATCTCGGCTCTGGTGGTATTTGAAATGATAGCCTTCAGTCATAATAGCATAACCAGGAACTCCTTTGCTCAGGAAAGGAGTATGGTCTGTTCCCCCAGGTCCACCTCGGCCTGGGTGCACATAACCTAGTATTTCAGGAGGAAGTTTCTTTTTTATTATCTCCCAGATGTGAGGTGCATAATAAACACCCCGAAAAGGAACAAAGCCATTGCCATGACCAACCATATCCATATTGATATAGGCAACGGTTTTTTCTATCGGATATAGGGGGTGGTTAGCATAATATCTTGACCCCAGCAGACCTTGCTCTTCTCCAGCCCAGAGGGCGAAAATAACCGTCCTGGGGAGCTTTAGGTGATTAAGTTTCATTATGCGGGCGATTTCCATAACCACGGCTGTTCCTGAAGCATTATCGTTGGCTCCATTCATCACCTCTCCCAGCGGATTTATTCCCAAATGATCCATGTGGGCCCCAATAATTACATATTCGTCCTTTAAATTTTTATCCACACCGGATATTTTGGCCAGGACATTTCTGGTCGGTCGCTTCTCATCAAAGATGGCTTTAACCGAAACAAAAATCTTAACTCCGGTCTCAAAAGACATAGGGCTTGAGGTCTTGTTTATCTCTTGAAAAAGATAGCGCAGTTCAGTTTTGAGGTTTTTAAAGATAAAGTTAGGAATCCTATTTTCCACTGACAGAATGACAAAGTCAGGTCTGTAGATTTCTTTCTCAAGTCGAAGTCTGAAATAACGGCTACGGCCCGTCTCCTGTCTAAAGCCAAGAACTCCCACTGCACCCAGCTCCTGAGCCGCTTTAACTCTATTTTGTATCTTGGTTTCCTCTTTTAATTTATCGTCCAGCTTAGAAGGTACACCTGTTGAAAAGAGAACCCATTTACCTTTAACCTTAATCCCAGCATAATCATCATATCCCTTCTCAGGAGCATGAATACCATAGCCCACAAAGACCACTTCAGCTGAAAAATGTCCAGAGCCTGAATAACGCTGAATCCGCCAGTCATCCCCATAATAAAAGCTTCTTCTCTCTCTAGGGGTAATAACCTCAAAAACCACGCCTTCAGCCACATTATTGTGTTCAATAGCAAAATTCTGGAAATAAGTGTTGTTATTACCAGCCGGTTCAAGTCCCCATTCCTTAAACTTAGAAGCCACATACTGCTCGGCCATTACTCCCCCTGGCTGGCCGCTCTTTCTTCCCATCATTGAATCTGCTGCTAAATCCTTGATGTAGCTCAAGGCTGCCTGAGCATCAAAAGTTACTTTCTTGTTTTTAGCAAGAGCTGGGAAGGCCAGTAAAAATAAAGTCAACAAAATACAAATATGTTTCTTCACTAAAAACCTCCTTATATGAAATTATGGAAGATTATTTCTACACCGATCCCTATAAAAAATCAAATTTAAACTTAATTTTTAATAGCACAGCTACAATTATGTAATAAAACAAAACATTGCCTTGACATATTATCTAACATTAATTATATTAATAAAAAAATAATATTTTGCATAA
>CAZEQD010000038.1:0-18757 GCA_964514305.1 uncultured Eubacteriales bacterium | reverse complement strand
CCTGGTCCTTTTGGCAGTGGCAAAACAGTTGTCCAGCATCAGCTGGCCAAATGGTCAGATGCTCAAATAATTGTCTTTGTGGCCTGTGGCGAGAGAGGCAATGAAGTGGCTGACCTCCTCCTCAGTTTCCCAGAGTTGAAAGATCCCCACACCGGTCGTCCGCTTATGGAAAGAACCATAATTATTGCTAATACTTCCAACATGCCCGTGGCCGCTCGTGAAGCTTCTATTTATACCGGGATGACCATCGCTGAATATTTCAGGGATATGGGTTATTCAGTGGCTCTGATGGCTGATTCATCCAGCCGATGGGCTGAAGCTTTAAGAGAAATTTCAGGACGAATGGAAGAAATGCCCGGAGAAGAAGGCTACCCTGCCTATTTGGCCAGCCGTCTAGCCGAATTTTATGAGAGGGCAGGCCGCGTTGTTTGTCTTGGTTCCAATAAAAGAGAAGGGGCTTTAAGTGTTATCGGCGCGGTTTCTCCTCCTGGTGGAGATTTATCGGATCCGGTCGTCCAGGCCACCCTTAAAGTAGTTAAAGTCTTCTGGGCCCTTGATGACCGCTTGGCTAATATGCGTCATTTCCCGGCCATAAACTGGCTTTTAAGCTATTCCCTCTATGCCGAAAATATAAAGAGCTATTTAAAGAAAAGGGTGGCCGAAGATTTTGTTGAACTGCGGCAGCAGGCCATGCATCTTTTAGAAGAGGAATCAGAACTGCAGGAGATTGCCCGCTTGGTAGGAGTTGAGAGTCTATCTTCAAGAGAAAGGCTGATTCTGGAATCAGCTCGTTCTATTCGAGAGGATTTTCTCCATCAGAATGCTTTTCATCCTCAGGATACTTACACCTCTATGCGGAAACAGTATTTAATGCTTAGGACTATTCTTCATTTTCATAATCTGGGAGTCAAAGCCTTAGAAAGCGGCCATAGTCTGGAAGATATCGTCAGTCTTGAAGTCAGAGATAAATTATCGAAAATGAAATTCCTGCCAGAAGAAGAGGCTGCTCTTCTTGAAGTTTATATTGAAGTTGATAAAGTCTTTAAAAAACTTCTACAAGAGAAAGGGTGAGGAAAAAATGTACAAGGAATACATGACCGTCTCCAACATTGTTGGTCCGTTGGTTATTGTCGAAAAGATTCAAGATGTTAAATATGGAGAATTGGTGGAAATAGAAAGTGCTGATGGCTTATTGCGGCGGGGGACTGTTCTTGATGTTTCTACTGAAAGGGCTGTGGTTCAGGTTTTTGAAGGTACAGTCGGCTTGGATGTGGATAAATCCCGGGTGAGATTTTTAGGACGTTCGCAGCAGCTAGGGGTATCTGAAGAAATTATCGGGCGGATTTTTGACGGTTCTGGCCGACCAAAAGACAAAGGCCCTCAGATTATTGCTGAGAAAATGCTCGATATCAACGGCAGCCCTATTAATCCTGATGCCCGTGATTATCCATCTGAATTCATTCAAACTGGCATTTCTTCGATTGATGGTATGAATCCTCTTGTTCGCGGCCAGAAGCTCCCTCTCTTTTCAGGAAGCGGTTTGCCCCATGCCCGAATTGCCGCCCAAATTGCCCGCCAGGCAACTGTTTTGGGTAAACAGGAGAAATTTGCAGTTGTCTTTGGAGCCATGGGCATTACTTTTGAAGAAGCTAACTTTTTTATTGAGGATTTTCGCCACACTGGCGCTCTAGAGAGGGCTGTCCTTTTCCTAAATTTAGCCAATGAGCCGCCTATAGAGCGCATAGCCACTCCTCGCTTAGCCTTAACCTGTGCTGAATATCTGGCTTTTGATTTAGATATGCATGTTTTGGTTATCTTGGTTGATATGACTTTTTATGCGGAAGCCTTAAGGGAAATATCAGCAGCCCGCAAGGAAATTCCAGGCAGAAGGGGCTATCCGGGCTACCTTTATACTGACTTGGCCTCTATGTATGAAAGGGCCGGGCGCATAAAGAATAAAAAGGGTTCAATCACCCTTATTCCCATTTTGACCATGCCTGAGGATGATAAAACTCATCCGATTGCTGACCTGACTGGCTATATAACTGAAGGCCAGATTATGCTCAGCCGGGAAATTCACCGCAAAGGGATCTATCCCCCTATTGATGTTTTGCCTAGCTTATCACGGCTCAAAGACAAAGGTATTGGCCAGGGGAAAACTCGGGAAGATCATGCTGATGTCCTCAACCAACTTTTTGCCTGTTATGCCCGAGGCAAGGAGGCCAGAGAACTGGCTTTAATCTTAGGGGAAGCGGCCCTGACAGAGCTGGATAAACTTTATTTAAGTTTTGCTGATCTTTTTGAAGATAAATTCGTCAGACAGGGAGAATTTGAGGCCCGGCCTATAACCAAAACTCTGGATTTAGGCTGGCGACTGCTGAGGACCATACCCCGGACAGAACTGAAGAGAATTCGTCCTGAATACCTGGAAAAATACTATCCAGAAGGAAAATGAGGCTTTCAGTCAATCCTAACCGAATGGAACTGATGCGACTTCGCCGCCGTCTACTCCTGGCTGAAAGAGGACATAAACTTCTCAAAGATAAATTGGAAGAAATTATGCGGCGTTTCTTGGAAATAATGAGAAGTCTGACCAACCTCCAGGAAAAAATAAGAGGCAAAACAGACAAAATTTTTCTCTCCTTTGCTCTAGTCAGAGCCAGGCATTCCCGGCAGGAGTTGAACCAGTTTATCCCTGAAGGTGAGCTGGTCTTAGAGACAAAAAAAGAAAAAATATTTAACCTAGCCATCCCTAAATTTGAAATAAAAGAATTTAAAATATCAGACTATGACTTCCTCCAGACAGAGGCAGAGCTGGATATAGGACTTCATCGGGCGGTTGAGATTCTTGAAGATTTAGCTGAGATGGCTCGTCTCTGGAAAGGAGTTGAACTTCTTGCTCATGAGATTGAAATCACCCGGCGACGGGTAAATGCTTTAGAGCATATTCTCATTCCTAACATTAAAGAGACCATCAGTTATATTTCCAGTCGATTAGAAGAGATGGAACGCTCCTATCAGGTCCAGTTGATGAGAGTTAAAGAAATTATCCGCAGTCACTGATATAATCAATTGTAAAGTAAATACAGTCTTCTCTGTTTTTTAAAAGCTTCTTCATCTTGGACTATCTGGGAGAGTAAATATTTGTAGCTGATTTTTCTTTGAAGATAGCGGACTAATAAATCACTGCCAAAAAGAAGGTTGAGGGAATCTGTCCTGGGTTTTATTTTCTGGGGATAATGCTCTTTTAAAATTTTGATAAGAGCTAAGGTAAAGCGAACAGATAAAGTCTTTTCTTTGGAGCTAAAATGGAGGCGAAGGCCTCGGCAGAATCTATTTTCATAAGGAGGATGGAGAACTTTGCCAGGGAGAGAGCGAGGTGTGTAGCTTACTTTTTCTAATTTTAGACCGAATTCACGTCCATTGTCTAAACTTTCAATAATTAAGCCAGGCTCAAGCCAGGGAGCCCCAATTATCAAAAAGGGATTAGAAGTGCCAAGGCCTTGATTGAGATTAACTCCTCCCAGAAGGCCAGTTCCAGGATAGGCAAGTGCTGTTTCAGGGGTAGGCATATTGGGCGAAGGTGGAATCCAGTTAAGCCCCGTCTCGGTCCATAAAAATTTTCGTTTCCAATTTTTCATGGTCACAACTTCGAGTTTGACCTTTTTATCCACCCATCCTTCGCCTTTCATCATCAGAGCTAGTTCGCCTGCTGTTAGTCCGTAGCGAAGAGGCAGAGGTAGAGAGCCGATAAAAGATTTGAATTGAGGTCGAAGCAGCGGGCCTTCCACAATTAGGCCCCCAGCCGGATCAGGCCTATCCAGGACATAGACCACCTTTCCGGTTTCAGCCGCTGTCTGAAGGATATATTTGAGAGTGGTAATATAAGTGTAGAATCGAGTGCCAACATCCTGGATGTCATAGACAAAAGCATCAACCTGGCTGCATTGCTCAGGAGTTGGCTTATTGCGGCCACCATAGAGGCTGAAGATTTTTATGTTTTGGAAGCGGCTGTTTTCAACTTGGCTGCCTGCCTCAACATTTCCGGCGAATCCGTGCTCAGGCGAAAAAATAGCTTTTAGAGAGCAACCTTTCTCCAGGAGAGTGTTGATTAAGCTTTGGCCATTAGGCAAAATGGAGGTCTGGTTGATGACCAAGCCTAAGCGGACGCCTTTAAGGGAAGAGGCGTAATTTTCAACAAAGCGTTCGTTGCCAAGTTTTACTCTTGAGGATTTGGAGGTGAGTTTGGCATTTGAGTTAAGTGTAGAAACTAGAATTATAATTGTAGCTACAGAAAGGGATGCATGAATGAGTCGAGACTGCATTAATTTTTCTTTAGAATTTATTGTTTTAATAAAAAAACCAATCAGTATTTAATTGTTGACTTCCCACCTGGGACAAATAGCGGCTGAGTCCCACTTTGTTAACAATGGCCAAAGCTTCACTGTTGGAGATGCCCCGATTAAGCCGTAAAGATTCCAGGATACGGATTATAGACAGAGCTACTTCTGCAGTTTGTCCTACCTCCTGTTTTTTATCTTGGAGAAAATGAATGGCTTCAAATAGGACAGCATTGGCTTCCCCGTAGGTGATCGGTTTTCGAAGGCCATGAACTTTTACCCATTGAGGGCGGCTTAAAATGTCATTAACATGGGATTGAATGAGATAAGTAGCTCGGCCAATTAACTTAAGATTGCTGGGACTGACATTGGCCATGGTGTTGCCAATAACTTTGCCTAAGCGGGCCATAACCCCAGTCGAGTGAGCGTTTAGAAGCATTTTTAGAGCAATCTGTTGATTAAGGCCAAAGGGATCATTGTCAGTCTCAATAGGAATGATGAGCTGGACGTTTTTCTCTTTTTTCTTAAAATAGGGCGTTTTCTTTATCGTCTTAAAAATGTCTTCGGGGTTTTTGTCAGTGAGGCAGATTAAGGCCAATTTTGTTTTTTGAGCTATGAACAGGTCCATAAACCTTCGGAAATAAGAATCTTTTTTTCTTAATTCTTTTTCTTCAGGGGTGAGAAGGACGGCTACTCCCAGGTCTCCAGGCCGAGGGCCTCTTTTTTTTAAATTAAATTCAGAAAAAGAAAAATCATAGAGCCACCGTTGCTCATCTCCCGCTTGTTGGAGGCTGGTCAAAGCCGCTTTCTTAAGAAAGGGGTCTTTTATTTGCTCTCCGAATGGTTTTTGATAGAAAGCCGGCGACAGCCCTCTAAAGGGCCTCCCTAAGAATGCGAGCCAGGCTTGGCCAAGAGATGCAGCTCCTGTCCACACTTGAATCCAGCATTTCCTCTTTTTTTCTTTTATGGTATCCAGAGGGTAAAGGTGAAAAGTAGGGCTTCTTTCAGTGCTATCGATAAAGACAGTAATCAATCCTTTTTGGGCAAAATAGGTTGAGAAGTGACTCTGGGTGTAAGTAGTTGTCTCCAGTTCAGTCAGTTTGTCCAGTTGAGGAAGGCATTCTTTTATATGAGAAAGGATTGGAGCAAAATTTTTGAGTCTATCCTCGAGTCGGCTTGTTTTTTTAAAGCCTATTTTATTCATCTCCTTTGGACTCAATAAGTTACGAAGGACATTCTCTACTGCTGTTTGGATAATATGACCAATAACGAAGGTCTCAATGGTCGTGGCCTGCATCCGGGTGGAACCAGTTATCGCCTGGGGGCCAGTGGTTAAATTAATTTTGGAAATACCGGATTCCTGGAGAACTTTGCGGCTGCGGTTAAAAGGAAGAAGCTTCTCATCAGGATTGTTGTAGACAAAAAAGAGAAATTGACGGCTTATTTCAGCGTTGTAATTTTTTCCCCTCTGCCACTGTTCTAAAGCGGCTAAAATAGTCCCAATCACTGATGAGGTTTCTCCTCCCTCAGTCACACAGATGACTACATCCCCCATGGATATTCGTCTATCCTGGAGCTGAAGGCGGCCGATAAGCTGGAGGTCTTCGAATCCTTCCAGTGAACTGATCAGAGCTCTATCACCTCCCGTCATTTCTCCAATAAGCCTCTCTTCGACATCTTGGCCTACTTTATTTTTTATTTTTAGCCAGATCTTCTTTTCATTTTTAAGCTTGTGCCAAAAGGGACGCCAGAAAGTGCTCTCCATCTGTTTGGCTAAACGCCCCGTAGCCCCACAACCATAGATATATATTTTTCGATGGGAAAGGAGAGCTTTCTCTACTGCTTTCATAGCTCTGTCCAATTCTTGGTGGTTCTGGTTTAGATGCTGAAGCTTGGCTGTAATGTCTTCATCCACAGCCAAAAGAAGAGCCAGGCCGGTTTTATAATCCTTTTGGATTTGTTGACTTAAGTTCCATGTCTTAGGATGTCTTTGTTCAGTGAGCAGGGTATGAAGCTGGAATTGAGTTTTGTTCTGGACATAATCCTCAGATTCTGGACAAGGAATTATTCCCAGGAGTTGCAGAAGATTCTCTTTTTTTGGTGGAGGAGGCTCTGTCTTTTTCTCTTGGGCTGGGGAAGGAGTAGATATTAATAACAGAAAAAAGAGAAGGGCGGCCCAAATTGAAACTCTATCCATACTGATGTTGATCATCGATTATATCTCCTTGCTGCCAGTCCTTAACCCAATCGCTGACTAAGAATATTTTCATTTTACCCTCAGCTGTAGAACAGATAACCCGATTAAGACCAGCGTTAATTATCATTTTTTTACAGATAAAACAGGGGTAAGCATCAATTGGTTCTTCTTTTCCGGGGCGGCTGCCGTAGATATAGATGTCTCCTCCCAGGAGGCTTACGCCGGCCCGAGCGGCATTGATGATAGCATTTTGTTCAGCATGGACACTGCGGCAGAGTTCATAACGTTGGCCGTGAGGGATATTCAGCTTATCTCTTAAACAAAACCCATGTTCCAGGCTGTCTTTGGTTTTACGGGGAGCGCCAACATATCCAGTGGAAATAATTTGATCATCCCGAACAATAAGGGCTCCTATTGATCGACGGAAACAAGTGCTGCGACGGGCCACTTCTTTGGCGATATTTAAGTAGTATTCGTCCTTGGATATTCTTTTTTTCATAATAATTTCTCCAATTTTTGGTAAAGTTCCTCAAGGCTGCCTTCATTTGTTATTTTAATGTCAGCCATTTTTATACAGGTCTGAAGCTGCTGGCCCTTTTGGTTACTAGTCATTTCTTCAGCTTCTTTCTGGATGAATTCTTGAAGAGTAGAAACTGATTCTTTCCTTCCTCTTTTTTTTATTCTTTTAAACCTGAGAGTAACTGGAGCATCGACCGCAATCAAGATAAAATCTTTTTGCTGCCTCAAGTATTCAACTTCTTTGGGGTTTCTGATGCTGTCGATAACTGTTTTACCTTTAATTTTTTTAACAATTAACCTGGCTAGGATGTCAGCCCCAAATTTTTCTCGTAATTCATTGCCCGTTTTAATCAGGTTGTTACGGCTTAATTCTTTTCCTTCTTGGCTGAGCTCCTGGCGAACTATATCAGAAAGAGAATAATAAGCATAGCCTTTTTTTTTGAGAAAATTGGCTACTTCTCCTTTGCCTGCCCCATTGGTTCCGGTCAGCCCAATTAGCCTAGCTTTTAATTTGACCATTTTATCCTGCTAAATTTTGCTCTGAATCATCTTTTGGCTTAGGATGTTTTTTGCCGAAGATCAAAGCAATTAAGATACTGACACCATAAAGGGCCAACATCGGCACAGCCAGGATGGTTTGGTTTATAATATCAGGGCTGGGGGTGATTATAGCAGCAATGATGAAGACGACTAAGACTGCATATTTAAAATTTTTTATCATCCAGCGGGAAGTGACTATGCCTATCCGGGATAAAAAGAAAATAAGAGTGGGCATTTCAAAAACTAAAGCAATACCCAGAAGCAATCTGAGGGCCAGGCTGAAATACTGGTCTATGGTGATAACCGGCTGGAAATCGCTGCCCAATTTAAGGAAAAAATTGCAGGCAAAGGGAAAAGCCACGAAATAGCCAAAGAGAGCCCCTAAGATAAAAAAGAAAGAGGTAAAGAAGACAAAAGGATAGACATATTTTTTTTCCTTTTGATATAAGCCAGGAGCAACAAAGTACCAAAACTGGAGGAAGATGAATGGTGCTGTGAAAAAGATAGCAGCTAAAAAAGATACTTTAATATAGACCAAGAAAGGAGCAGTAAGATGGGTGTAGGCTAGCTTAGTACCTTCTGGTAAATATTTTGTTACTGGTTGGGCCAGAATTCTATAGATGTTTTTACTTAAGATCCAGGCAGGAATAACAGCTACAATAACAACAATAAAGGAATAGAATAGCCTTTTTCTTAAATCTTCGAGATGTTCAAGGAAGGTCATCTCGTCAGGAGATTTTTTTCCCTTCCTCATTACTTTCGGTATCCTTCTCTATTTCTTCTTTAATTTCTTTTAAATCTTCAGTCTGGATTTCTTCTTCAATTTTTTCTTTTATTTCATCTGATGTTCTTCTGAATTCTCTAAGGGCTCGGCCAATAGATCGTCCTACTTCAGGCAGCTTTTTGGGTCCAAAGATGAGCAAAGCTATAGTTAATATAATAAGAAGTTCTGGAAAACCGATGTTTCCGAACATTGTTTTCTTCTAAATAAGAGCATTTGGAAATATAGCCTTTCCATCAATATAAGTCAATATGAAAGGGGTGAATTCACATGATTAGTTCACTTTACAATTTTTTGCTCCTCTGGTAGTATTGTTTTTTTTAAAATGAAAAGAAAATCATTAATTTTTTTTCTCCTAATTTTTCTCTTTTTTCTCCTTCCAACCCATGAAGAAGACAGCTGGAGTCCATACTTAAAGAAGGTCTCCTCCTTGGTTTCCCTGGTAGAGACCAATTACTATCAAAAAGTTGACCGGAAGAAGCTTATCTACTCGTCCATAAGAGGTATGCTTCAAAGTTTAGATCCTCATTCTTATTTCTTGGATCCAGATCATTTCGCCCGGCTTAGAGAAGAACAGGTGGGTAAATATTATGGCTTAGGCATTATGATTCAAAAACAGGAAGATCGGCTGGTCGTAATTTCTCCGATTGAAGGCGGGCCTGCTTCTCGCTTGGGTATTCAAGCCGGGGATATTATTTCTGAAATTAATGGTCAAAGTACTAAGTCTATTACCAGCTTTGAAGCTATGCAGAAACTGCGAGGGCCTAAAGGCACCAAGGTGGAGATTACTATTGTTAGAGAGGGGCTTGATAAACCCTTCAAGGTAACAATTGTTCGTGAAGAAATTTCTCTCCATAGTGTTCCCTATGCATTTCTTTTGCAAAAGGATATCGGTTACATATTTATCCGCAATTTTTCTTCGACTACCACCAAGGAGTTTGAAGAAAAAATGAAGCAACTCGTTAGCCAGGGTATGAAAAAACTTATCCTCGATTTAAGAGGTAATGGAGGTGGTACTTTCGTCCAATCCATTGAAATTTCTGATGAGTTTTTGCCCAAGGGTTCTCCTATAGTTTCTATTAGAGGCAGGAACAAATATTATAATAAAGAATTCGAAGCTTTAAACAACAGCCAGTATGAAAATCTCCCTCTGGTGATTTTGATTGATCGGGGAACGGCTAGTGCTCCTGAAATTGTAAGCGGAGCTATTCAAGATAATGATAGAGGTTTGATAGTTGGAGAGAATTCTTGGGGAAAAGGATTGGTCCAGACTGTCTTTCCTCTGGCTCCTAATATTGCCGTGGCTTTAACTACAGCTAAGTATTTTACTCCCAGCGGAAGATCAATTCAAAGAGATTATACTCATCCTGAAGATTATTATTTGAATAAAAAAGTTCCTCCGAAACAGAGGGAAGTCCGCTATACCCGCAAAGGCAGAAAAGTTCTTGGAGAAGGTGGCATTTCCCCTGACTATAAAGTAGAATATTCTTTCCAAAAGCTAACAGCCAGTTTACTCCTGAAAGGTGTTTTTTTCTCTTATGGTCAGAAGTTTGTAAGGCATAAAACCCCTCTTTCCAAAAAATTTATTTTTCCGGATAAATCTAGTTCTTCCCAGAATGTTTATGAAGGGAAAAAAGTAATTGACCATAATTTTGTTGTTGACAATCAAGTCTTTGAAGATTTTAAAAATTATCTAAAGAATAATAAAATTAAGTATAATGCAGAGGAATTTGCCGCAGCCAAAGAAGAGATTAAAAGAGAGCTGAAGAGGGAAATATTTTCATCCTTGTGGGGTTTAGAAGAGGGGCTAAAAGCTTATAGAAAGAGCGACTCCGTGGTCCTCAAAGCAATTGAAGTCTTGCCTGAAGCAGAAAAGTTAATTAGCTAATTGAATTATTAAATTTTCTTTTTTCCTTCGGGTTGACTAACCTGGTATTAAATCCTTTTTATTGAAGCCAAAAATTAAAGAGTACTTATTAGGTTGAGGATGTCGCCTAAAGGAGATAGAAGGGGGTGAAAAGATTCTCCAAAGGAAGGAGGCGACATCCTCAAAAATATTATAAAATTGTATTTTTCAAATTTCAACTTTTTCAGAGATAGAACAATGAATTTTCTTGTTTCTTAGATTATTGTTATAATAGTCCAAAAAAGGAGAGATGGAATGAAGATAGTTTTAGCCTCAGATCATGCTGGCTATGAGTTAAAGAAAGGCATAGTCTCATTCTTGAAAAAAGAAGGAGTTGATTGCCAAGATTTTGGCTGTGGACCTGGAGAAAAGGTAGATTATGTTGATTATGCTGAGAAGGCAATAGAACAGGTTTTAGAGCGAAATTATCAACGGGCCATTTTAATCTGTGGTACCGGCTTAGGCATGGCCATCGTGGCCAATAAATATAAAGGTATTAGAGCCACGCCTTGTTGGGATGAATATTCAGCAACCATGAGTCGTCGGCATAACGATTCTAACTGTTTAACTTTAGGAGGGAGGGTCCTTCCCTTAGATGAAGCCCTAGCCATAGTCAAGATTTGGCTAGAGACAGATTTTGAAAAAGGCCGCCATCAGAGAAGGATCAATAAAATCCTGAAGCTAGAAGAGAAGAATTTCAAATCAAAAAAGAAAGGAGTGAGTTAAATGGCTTCGTTTTATGAAAAAGTTACATCATTAACCACAAGAATTGTCGAAAATAATTGCTGGAGACAAAGAGAATCTTTTAATCTGATTCCTTCTGAGATGACACCCTCTTTATTAGTTAAAATGTGTGAGATTTCTGATCCCTCAGGTAGATATGCAGAACATAGAACTATGAAAGGTAATGAGGTTTATTTCTATCAAGGCACAGATTTTATTAGAGATGTAGAAGAGGAATTAAGAGAAGAGATGCGGCGTTTTTTTAGCTGCACAGAAGTGGAATTAAGACCTGTAAGCGGCCAAATGGCCAATGAAGTAGTGTTTAAAGCAATGGTCCGCTTCCTCAATCGTAAGCGAGCTGAGGGACAGCCGATGCGCAAGATGAGCCTAGTTATGAATAATGATCTGACCAAAGGAGGTCATCTCAGCTCTCAGCCTATGGGAGCCCTATTCAACTATGTTGAGGAGGATCCCCAGACAAGGAAAGAGAATGTCATCAATTTTCCAGTTGTCAAGGATAATCCCTATAAATTAGACATTCAGCGTTTGGCCGAGATTCTTGAAGATCATAAACCTGAGCTGTTGGTCTTTGGCAAGAGTATGTTTATTTATCAAGAGCCAATCAAGAAGGTAGCTGAATTAACCAAGAATTGGGAACTACCACCCGTAATTATGTATGATATGGCTCATGTCTTAGGTTTATACGGAGCCTTTCAGAAGCCATTAGAAGAAGGAGCCAATGTTGTAACTGGAAGCACTCACAAGACATTCTTTGGGCCTCAGCGGGGGCTTGTCGTTGGTAACTTCCCCAAAGGCAGCCGGCTTCGCCCTTTGTGGTTGGATATAAAGAGTCGGGCTTTTCCCGGCTCTACCAGCAACCATCATTTAGGGACCTTGTTAGGATTGCTGATGGCTGCTTATGAAATGAATGAGTTTAGAGATGACTACCAAAGGCAAGTCCGTCTTAATGCTAAAGCTTTAGCTAGGGCTTTGAAGGATAAAGGAATCCAAGTGGAAGGAGACCCAGAAGACGGTTTCACTGAAACTCATCAGGTTCTAATTCGGGTCAAGGCTTATGGCCATGGCCAGGAAATTGCCCGCAGGTTAGAAGAGAATAATATTATTACCAACTACCAGGCTCTTCCAGATGATGAGACTTTCCTTGAGCCCAGCGGTATCCGAATGGGGGTTCAAGAAATGACTCGTTTTGGCATGGTCGAGGGTGATTTCGATGAACTGGCTGCTTATATTGCTGAAGTAGTTATCAATAAAGCTAAGGTCAAGGATAAAGTCCGCCAGTACCGCCAGAAATTTCTGGAGATGAAATTCTGCCTTTCTCCAACTAAGGCTCTAACTCTGGCGGCTCAAATCCTCAAAAGTATAGTGCCTCGTTCAGATTATATCCGCTTGTTTATCGAAAACTTAGAGCAAAACATGTTGTAGTCACCGCTTTTAAGAGAAGATAAGATAGGGATTTTCCTCCAGTTTTGAGTGATAATAAGTAAACTTTTTAGGCTGGCCGACAGTTAAAGCTTTCTTGACGGGGAAAATCTTTTTTGTCAGAATGATTTAAAAACTAAATAAAAGGAAGAAAGATGAAAATATTAGTCATCGGTTCTGGAGGAAGAGAGCATGCTTTAGCCTGGAAAATAGCTAAGAGTCCGCTGGTGAAAAAAATTTATTGTGCTCCGGGTAACGCCGGAACAATGGCTGTAGCCGAGAACATTGCCCTTGAAGCGACTGATATTAAGGGCTTAGCTGATTTTGCTCTTAGTCAGAAAATAGATTTGACGGTCGTTGGGCCTGAGTTGCCTTTAACCATGGGCATTGTCGATGAATTTGAGGAAAGAGGCCTGAAAATATTTGGTCCTGATCAGAATGCAGCTCAGATAGAAGGGAGCAAAGTTTTTGCCAAGCAATTTATGGAAAGGCATAAAATTCCCACAGCCCGATTTCAAGTGGCTCACTCTCCCGAGAAAGCCAAAGAGATTCTTAATTCTGGCCAATTTTCATTCCCTCTGGTGGTTAAAGCCGATGGTTTAGCTGCGGGCAAGGGAGCTCTGATATGCAGGAGCAGGCGTAAAGCAGAAGAAGCGGTGGATATGCTTATGGTCAGAAAAAAATTTGGAAAAGCCGGAGAAAAAGTGGTTATTGAAGAATTCTTAAGAGGAAGAGAGGCTTCTTTTATGGTCATTTCTGATGGAGTTAAGGTCATGCCTCTGGTTACCACTATGGATCACAAGCCGGTTTATGACGGTGATAAAGGCCCTAATACAGGAGGTATGGGTGCAATTTCCCCTTCACCTTTTATTGACCAAGAGCTTTTCCAGGAAATAATGGAGACCATTGTTTTTCCAACCATAACCCGGATGCTGGAAGAGGGGCGAAAATACAAAGGAGTTCTTTATGTGGGTTTAATGTTGACTGAGGAAGGACCCAAGGTCTTAGAGTATAACTGCCGCTTTGGAGACCCAGAAACTCAAGCCCAAGTATTAAGAATAGAAGGCGATCTGATTAAGGTGCTGGTGGCCGTGGTGGAGGGAAATGTTCTAAGTCAGGAGATGAGATGGAGCTCTAAACCCTCAGCTTGTGTAGTTCTTGCTTCAGGGGGGTATCCTCTCAAATACGAGAAAGGTAAAAAGATAGAAGGTCTCAAAGAAGTAGCCAAGATACCAGGAATAATCATTTTTCACGCCGGCACCATCTTAAAGGATGGCCAATGTTATACAAATGGAGGGCGGGTGTTGGGAGTCTGTGCTTCAGAGGCAACCTTGGCTGAGACGATGAAGAAAATATATAATGCTATTTTTAAGATATATTTTGAGGCCATGCATTTTAGACGTGACATTGGAGCTCAAAGAGAGGAGGAATGATGAAGGTTGCAGTCTTAATTGGCAGTGATTCAGACTTTGAGATGGCCCAGGAATCTTTAAAGATTCTCAAGGCCTTTAATCTACCTTTTTTCTTAGAAGTCACCTCTGCTCATCGGACTCCCCGAAGAACTTTAAAGCTTATAAAAGATTTTGAAGAGAGAGGAGTCGAAGTTTTTATTGCTATGGCCGGAAAATCAGCTCATTTAGCAGGATTTATAGCTGCTCACACGACAAAGCCAGTGATTGGAGTTCCGATTGCAGGCCAGACTTTGGGCGGTTTAGATTCATTATTGTCAACAGTGCAGATGCCCAAAGGTGTGCCAGTGGCTACAGTTGGCCTGGGAAAATCAGGAGCTGCGAACGCAGCCTTGCTGGCCGTTCAAATATTAGCTTTGAAAGATGAATCTTTAGCTAAGAAGCTCTATGATTACAGACAGAAGATGGTTTTAGAGGTTGAGAGAAAATCAAAAAATATTGTGGATAAGCTATGATTTCTTTTTATATTCAAAGTTTTGGCTGTCGTGTCAACCAGGCTGAGGCCTTTGCCTGGACTACCGAACTCCAGGAGAATGGCCTCTATTATGAAAGAGACTATTTCAAGAGCGAGCTGGTTATAGTTAATTCCTGTACAGTCACCAGCCGGGCTGATCGCGATGTCAGAAAGTTCGTCCGCAGGTTGCTCAGGCTGAACCCCAGGGCCCGGATAATAGTCACAGGATGCTATGTCGAGAGAGCTCTGCAGGAATGGCAGAAATGGCCTCAGCTCTGGCGGGTTTATAGCAACCATCATAAACAAAGAATTATTCCAGATATTCTTTCTTCCCTGAAGGCAGCCGAGGTCCAGAAAGGGGGAAACTACCGGGCTAGAGCCTTAGTCAAAATCCAAGATGGCTGCAATTATGCCTGTACTTTTTGTATAGTGCCTCAGGTAAGAGGCAAAAGTCTCAGCTTTAAAAAAGAAAAAATTCTAACCCAGATTAGGAAATTGTTGAGCCAAGGTTTTCGAGAAATTGTCCTAACTGGCATCCATATCTGTTATTATGGACTTGATCTTTATCCGCCCAGTTCTTTATTAGAGCTGCTTAAGGAGGTCGAAAGATTAGAAGGATTAGGGAGGATTAGGCTTAGTTCTCTTGATCCTCGACTTCTTCCTTCACCTCTCATTGAGCACCTTGCCCACAGCGAAAAAATATGCCCTCATTTCCACCTCTCGTTGCAGTCAGGCTCTAACAGGATTCTGGCCAGAATGGGTAGAAAAATTAAAGTAGAAAACTATCAAGAAATTATATTTTATCTCAGACAGAAATTACCTCAAGCCTCACTGGGAGCCGACATTATCGCTGGTTTTCCAGGAGAAAGTGAAGAAGACTTTGTCCAAACCTGCCACTTCTTAGAGAATTCAGCCTTGACTTATTTTCATGTCTTTTCTTATTCCCCTCGCCCTGGTACACCAGCAGCCTCATGGCCTCAGATTTCAGAAAGAAGAAAAAAGGAGAGAACTGATTATCTACGGAGACTTTCGGCCAAAAAGAATTTCGAATTTCGGTGCTTATTTTTAGGTGAAGAATTAGATGGGGTAATCATCAAAAAAAGTAAAGAGGAAACTCACCTTTTGACTTCTAATTATATTAAAGTTTTAGCTCAGCCGTGTCCTCAACCAGAAGGAGAAGTAGTCAGAGTGAAAATTACAGATGTCAACTTTCGACAAACCAGAGGAAAAATCATTTTTCCAGCCATAAGTGGTTCTAGCTATTAATGATTCTACCTTGTTCATTTTATTCCCGTCCTACTCTTAAGGTCTTGGAAGATTTAATTGGGGCAGTTTTAGTTAGAAAAACAGAAGAAGGTTATACCTCCGGTATTATTGTTGAAGCTGAAGCATATCGAGGTGAAGATGATCCAGCCTCCTTCGCTTCAAGGGGAAGAACGAAAAAAAGCGCTAGCCTTTACGGTCCTTCTGGTAGGGCCTTTGTTTATTTAACCTATGGTGTTCATTGTCTTCTAAATGTGATAACTGAAAAGGAGGATTTCCCAGCCGCAGTTTTAATCAGGGCTTTGGAGCCTAAAGATGGCATTAAACTGATGATGAAGAGACGTCAAAGAAACAATCTGCTAGATTTATGTTCGGGACCGGCCAAGCTCTGCCAGGCCTTAGCTGTGGATCTTAAGGTAAATGGAATATCAGTTTGTTCGCCTAAATCGCCTCTTTTTATAGAAAAAGGAAAAGCTGAGCCAGGAGAATTGGTCTGGAGGCCAAGGATAGGAATTAGCCGAGGCCGAGATAGACTGTGGAGAGTTTATTTTAAAGACAGCCCTTTTGTTTCCTTCAAATAAATAAAGGAAAATATTTCAACTGAGATATCTAATAATGAGGAGATTTATCTTTAAAAGCAGCGATTGCCATCCATCCTCGCCAAGACTACCGCCCACTACCATGGGCTTTAGATGGAAAGAAATCGCTGTATGGCGTTAAATGTGAGATATAAGATTTAAGGAGTAAATTTATGCCTGAAGGGTCAGCCATCTGTTCCTGGAGGCCGTCAAAATGAATGGATTGCTTCTCTAAGGCCTGCTGTCCCCTGCAGACTGACAAAAGGTTTAAGGCAATAAATATGGAGAGTTTACTTTTATTTCTTAGGCCAAGCGATTAAAATAAGAACAAATGAAAAAAATTATTGTTCTTCCTCCTCAAGTCTACGCCAAGATTGCAGCCGGCGAAGTTATTGAAAGGCCATTTTCGGTGGTGAAAGAACTGGTTGAGAATTCCTTAGATGCCGGAGCTTCAGACATCAAAGTTGAACTTTTAGAAGGAGGAAAAAGTTTGATAAAGGTTACTGATAATGGTCAGGGAATGAGCCGGGAAGACGCTCTCCTCTGTTTTGAAAGACATTCCACCAGCAAAATTTTCAGTGAAGAGGACCTATCTGGCATTTCAACTTTAGGTTTTAGAGGAGAAGCTCTGCCCAGTATAGCGGCCGTGTCCCAATTAATTCTTAAAACTTCGGAAAAGGGGGAATCCACTGGGACATTAATTGAAAAGCAAGGAGATAAAGTAATTCGTGTTTCTGAGATTGCCTTTCCTCAAGGGACAAGTATCGAAGTCAGAAGTCTGTTTTTTAATCTGCCAGCCAGACAAAAATTTCTCCGCTCCCCAAGAGCTGAATTTTCGCCTATAATAAGATACTTAACCTGGGTCTGCTTGGCTTTTCCTCACACTAAATTTTCGTTGGTCCATAACCAAAGGGAAGTCTTCAATTATCCACCAGTTAAAAGCCTTAAAGAGAGAATTTTTCAAATCTATGGAAGAGCTATTTTGGAGAAGCTGCTTGAAGTTGATTGCCAGCAGCAAGAAATGTCACTTTATGGATATACTTCTCTTCCACCCTCGGGGCGTTCAGATCGCAGCCATCAGTTCTTTTTTGTTAATAAACGCCCGGTTAAAGATAAGCTTCTCCAGGCAGCTCTTAACCAATCTTATCGGGGGTTTTTAGAGAAGGATAATTTTGCTGAAGCATTTTTATTTCTTTCTTGCCCTTATTCTGAAGTTGATGTCAATGTTCATCCGACCAAAGCCGAAGTAAGATTCAAAGATTCTCAGCTTATCTTTCAGTTAATTCAAAGAGGAATAAAGCAGGCTATGCTCCGCCAGCAGGGAATAAAAAAAATCTATCCTCTCTCTGAAGAGACAAAGCAAGTCACAAGCATTGGGGAAAAGCTAGGATTTCCTCAAACCTCATTTAAGGAAAGACAGTCAGAGAGTAAACAAGAAGTAATTTTCCCCTTAAGAACAAGAGAAGAAAGTGATTACCCCCACGTCCTGGGCCAATATCTGAATACTTATATTGTGGCTGTTGATGAGGAAGGGATTTTCATCATAGACCAGCACAATGCCCATGAAAGAGTACTTTTTGAAAAATATGAAGAAATAGATAAAGACCACAAATGGCCGCGGCGCATGGCCCTCTTTCCAATTGTTTTCGACCTTTCTCCTCCCCAACTTTTAAACTATGAGCAAAATAAAGAATTATTAGAAGAGGTTGGCTATAAAGTGGAGGAAATGGGAGGCAAGAGTTTTGTCTTAAAAGAATTTCCTGATATTTTCAAGGAAGAAGAAGCCCGTGAAGCTTTTCTCAGTTCTATTGACGAATTGGAAAAAGTTGATCTTGATAAAAAAAAGAAAAAACTACTGGCTACCTTGGCCTGTAAAACAGCTGTTAAAGCGGGGGAAGTCTTAACTCCAGACAAAATGCATTATTTAGTTGAACAGCTCTTTCAGACATCCAATAAATCTCTTTGTCCTCATGGCCGGCCGATTATAGTTAAGATTGGGAGAAAAGAAATAGAGAAAGGATTGAAGAGGCGCTGAAATTGACAACTAAGGGTGGTTTTGCTAACATTATCGAGCTCATAAACCAGGGTAAAAATCGAAGCAGGCCACTTGGAAGATTACGGTTGAAGGTAGACATTGCGGGGAGTGGCGCAGCCTGGTTAGCGCGCCTGCCTTGGGAGCAGGAGGTCGTCGGTTCAAATCCGATCTCCCCGATTTGAGCTTCCAGATCTGTTCAAGGTTAAACAAGTAAAGAATTTTGGCCAGCGCGCCTGTAGCTCAGTTGGATAGAGCAGCTGCCTTCTAAGCAGCGGGTCGGGAGTTCGAGTCTCTCCAGGCGCGCCAGGTTTTCCCCTTATTTTTCAATAGTCTTCCTCAATTTTTATTTTCATTGAGCTTATGTCATTTTAAGTGATTTTTGACGTAAAATGTCAAATCTGCGTCAAATCTATTTTATATTTTTGGATGATAGAGGTTGCTTAATGATAGGGTGTCAATCTTTATTCATTGTTTACTAATAAAATAATAAAAAGCGAAAAATGATGAAAATT
>CAZEQD010000037.1:0-19060 GCA_964514305.1 uncultured Eubacteriales bacterium | reverse complement strand
GAGATATGGTCTCAATTAATGTGCTTGATATCTGACCTGCAGGTGCTCCCCAATACTGGATGGGATATCCATTGTTTTTCCCTATTAAAATAGTGGGAGATAGGGATAAATTTAATCTTTTTTCTATTTCACTTCCAGGACTTAAATATTTTACTTTTATTTTACTGTTTAATTGAGAGAGTTCTTTTATTAATTCTTTACTAAATTGAGCGTATTCGGGATTTTCATCTCTAAAAATGATATTACGAGTGTAAAGGCTAATATCCACATCTTCCTTTAATTCTTGGTTAAACTTTTTAATTAAGAACTCTCTTGTCTTTGTGTCAATTAGCATCTAGAAGTCCCTTATTGAATAATTTATTTTTTATAAAAATTAAGGACATCCTGAAGATTTTGGGAAAGTTTATTAATGGTTTCTTTAGTCATGCCGGCATAGCCAAAACGGATGCATCTGGGCGCTCCAAAAACAGATCCAGGAATTGCGCTGAATTTTTTTAGCTCTATGGCCTTATCTATAAAGGCATAGTCATCAGCATTTATATATTCAGGAAGTTTGACCAGAACACTGATGGCTCCCGAAGGAAAATCTTTATCTCTCCCGACCAGAGTAAATCCTTTTTTGGTAAGAATGGAAATTATAAGCTCCAGGCGCTCTCGGAGTTCGCTTTTAACTCTGGTAATAAATCTGGGAGGACGGCCGTTTTCAAAATCTTTAACCTCCTCTTTTAAGATGTCAATCAACAAACGCTGACCGAGGACATTGGGTGAGGAGGAAAAGGATCTAATTAATCTCGGCATCCAGACATTAGTCAAGATTTCATCAACGGCGATAATATAGCCTACTCTGGCCCCGGGAATTAAATATTCTTTGGAGGCAGAGCTGATGACTACTGTTCTTTCTGGAGCGTAAGACAGCATGGATTGGGGCTGGCCTTTATAGCGGATAAAATTATAGACTTCATCGGAGAGAATGATAAGATTGAGCCGCTGGGCAAGGTTGGCTAGATTGACCAGTTCATCTTCGGTGAGCACATCGCCAGAGGGGTTGTTGGGAAAATTGATCAGGAGGGAAGTAATTTTATTTTCCAGGATTTTGGCTTCTAATTTTTTGAAATCAAGGCGGTAGTCTTGATCGAATAAATCTAAGACCACTGGCCGGCCGCCGGCATTCATGATTATTCCTTTATAATTACTCCAGTAAAGGGGCATGAGGCCTACGCTTTGTTTATAGGCAAAGAGGTGCATAATAATTGACAGGCCTTCTGTTGCTCCAGAAACAATGGCCACATGCTGTTGGTGAAGGCCGTCATCAGGAATTCCCGGCTTTCCTTTGAGGCGATAGGCATAAGTCCAGAATCGAGCCACTAGTTCCCGAAGTTCTTCCAAGCCAGAGGAAGGCCCGTAGTAGACTTCCTTTTCAGGGAAGATGCCTACTACCTGTCCTTGGTCACTGCGGATGAAATCATGGTTTTGGGCAGCAGTAGCTTTGGCCTTGGCCGCAATAGCCGGAATTATTGGTTCAGAAAAAATGGTTTGCCGCGTTCCATCCGGCATATAAGCCCAGGCCCTTTCTAAGAGAGGTGTTTTAAATTCAGATTTTCCTCCAGCTGGATTTAATCTATTATTATTTCTGTCAGACACATCTACCTCCTTTCATTTTCTTTCATCAAAGAAGCAACTACATCTCTTACTTCCTGCAAGGTAAATAAGTACCGTTTTCTCAGCCAGCCTAAGTGTTGATTGAGAGGAACATAAGTAGGCAGGCCTAATTTGGCTGCAATTTTTCTAGCAGGAATGCCTGATACTCTTTCTATATCATAGAGAGTCATCTGGCCAGTTACCAGAATTCCGGTTTCATAAGAAGCTCTTCTTCCCCTGGCCAGCTTTTCTTCTTCCTCTCTAGTGTGTATTTCCTCATAATTTGCCTTTTCTTTTATTTTTTGTCCTTCTTCTTCTTGTTTTCTTTCTTTTTTAAGAATAATTTTCTCGTTTGCTATTTCTTTTGCCTTTCTTCCTGCTCTTACTCCATAGTCTGCATAGGCTCCGGGAACTTTTGGATAGAAAAGCCAAGAAAAAAACAGAACTAAAATTGAGGTTGTAACTGTCAGGATGAGCACCATGGCCCACTTACTCTTAAAAAGCTGAAGTGCCTTGCTCTTTATCCACTTCCAGTTGAAGATAAGATGGATGATAACTAGAGTTACAAAAGCTATGGATAGATAAAAGTGGATGTTTCCCCATTGATGGCGGTGAAGGCCGAGGAAATACTTAGTTTCCTCTGGGGCAACAGGGCCTTTGGGGATGACCAGCCCCATGAGAAAACCGATAACCGCTATGCCTGCAATGCAGATGAAAAGCAGGCTGTCTACTAAATATTGCCAATCTGACTTTTTCATTGATTAGAGTCCTCCTTGAGTAGTTTCATCAGCCTTTCTCCAATTTTTTTTATCTCTTTAGCCACCGAATTATTTGAATATTCAACCAAAGGCACACCTTGAACCAGAGATTTGGTCACATCATCATCAAAAGGAATTTTTCCGATGACAGGAACAGAATTTCTTTGACACCAGTTCTCGATTTTTTCAGAATTTTTGGTGTTTAGATCAAATTTATTGATACAGCAAGCAGTTTTGGTTTGAAAATGATAAGCCATTTGAGTTACCCGTTCCATATCGTGAATTCCGGATAAAGTAGGTTCAGTAACAACCAAAGCTAGGTCGGTACCTGAGAGAGAAGCAATGACCGGACATCCTATTCCTGGCGGGCCGTCGATTATTACCAAATCCAGATTGATTTTGTCGGCTATTTCCTTTGCTTTTTTTCTAACCTCAGTTACCAGTTTTCCGGAGTTTTCTTCAGCAATCCCAAGCCTGGCATGGATAAAAGGTCCGTATTTAGTTTTAGAAACAAACCATTCTCCGGATATATTCTCTTCCATGGTTATGGCTTCAGTTGGGCAGACATAAGAACAGATGCCGCAGCCTTCACAGGATATGGGATCAATAATTATTCCACCGCTGGGATTTTCTTCAATAGCTGAGAAGCGGCAGACCTTAAGGCATTCTCCACAGCTAGTGCAATTGGCAGGGTCCACCTTAGCTTTCTTTCCCCCAGTAAATTTATGAGATTCTTCAAGTTGAGGGCGAAGAAGAAGATGGAGGTTGGCTGCATCAACATCGCAATCAGCTATGACAACTTTTTTGATTAAAGCTGCTAAAGAGGCCGAGATTACTGTTTTTCCCGTGCCTCCTTTGCCGCTAATAACCACTAGTTGCTTCATTTGACTAACCTTTTAATCTTCTCAAATAATTGCTCAAACTTTTTTTCATAGCTGGGCTGGGTTTCGATTATGGATTTTCCTTCTGAATAGGCCACAGCTATTTTTCTATCCATGGGAATAGTCATTAAGATAGGAATTTTTTCTTGTTTACAGTATTCTTCTACCTGGCCGTTGCCGATGCCGGCTCGGTTAATTATTACTCCCAAAGGAATATTGAGCTTTCTTAAGGTTTCTACAGCCAGTTTGAGGTCATTAAGACCGAAAGGGGTCGGTTCAGTTACCAGCAGGGAAAAATTGCTGCCTTTAACCGCTTCTATGACTGGGCAGGATGTTCCTGGAGGAGAATCAATGATAATCTCTCGAGTGGAGTTCTTATGTTTTTTTATTTCTCTTATAAGAGGCGGTGATAAAGCCTGGCCTATGTCAAGCCGTCCATTAATGAATTGAATATTGTTAGCACGACCAAATTCTATAAGGCCTATTCTCTGCCCTCTCTCCTTTATGGCTTTTTCAGGGCAGAGGAGGCTGCAGCCACCGCAGCCGTGACAGAGCTCAGGAAAGACAAGCACAGTATCTTTTAGAACAGCTAAAGCATTGTAAGCACAGACTTCCGCACATCGGCCACAAAAAGTGCATTTCTCTTCTAAAATTTCTGGGATAGGGATGGTGACAGGTTTGTTTTCCACGAGCTGAGGCTTAAGGAATAAATGGGAATTCGGTTCTTCAACATCACAGTCGAGGAATTGAACTGGATAAAATTTTTCAAGAGTTAAGGCCAAGTTAACGGCTACAGTTGTCTTGCCCGTTCCTCCCTTGCCGCTGGCCACTGAGATTATCATTGGATTTTTATTTTTTTACCGACACCGATGGTTATAAAATCGTTTTTGTATTCTTGGGCGAAAAGCTCCCGGGCCTCGTCTCCAGAACAGTGAGCGGGGCCAACCTGGGTGACACCTAACTCCCGAAATCTGGCTATTATTTCTTTTATTTCTTGTTTATCGAAACCGGCCAGATGAAACCCCCCCAAAACTAGGAAAATGTTTTTATGGAATAAATATTTGGTAAGGGTCAGGATTTTAACAATTCGGGGATGAGCACAGCCAGTCATAACAATTAGTCCTTTATTTGTTTCTAATATTAAAGATTGTTCTTTTATCCAGCCGTTAACTACTCCTGTAGTGAAAACACCATCACAGATCTGCTCATGCCTGTCTACTTCTTTGACCTGAGCTCCTCGTTTTTTAATTTTTGTTTTAAATTCAGAAGGGAAAAAATGAGGCATCCAGACTTCGATTTTTGGATTTTGCTCAAGAATTGCTTCCAGGCCTCCAGTATGATCTTTATGATTATGAGAAAGAACAACTAAATCAATTTTATCAGACTGAATACCCAGTTTATTCAGATTGGAGAGCAGAATTTGTCCGTTAGCTCCAGTGTCAAAAAGAATAGACTTCTCCTTTCCCTGAATAAGGCAGGAAAAGCCCCAGCTAGTTTCTAGATTTCTGTTATAAGGCTTGTTGTCGAAGACAACCGTCATTTCCAGATTTTGTTTATAAGACACATTTTACTCCTAAACGGTAATTAAGGCATTAATTCTGATGGCGACTAGTCTCTGCGGCAAGTTCCTGTAGTAGAACAAGGTGGAGTCTGGCAGCGCTCTGTCCGGCCGCAGCAGGTTAAGCCCGATGAAGAGGAATTGGCTACAGTCACAGCTGCTGGAGTTGAAAATATCTTTTTTATATTGCTGCTGTGACAGTGTGAACACAATATTTTAGCCTTTTCGTGAATAGAACTGACAAAAACCTCCATTACTTGGCCACAGTCTTGGCACTTGTATTCGTAGATGGGCACGAACTTTCTCCTTAGCGGGTCATTTTAGCTCCGCAACGAGGACATGTTGTTTGGTAACAGGGAACGCCTAGCTCATGGGGAACTTTGGCCCCGCATGAAGGGCAAACACAGTAACCTCCAGCTCCTAAACCTCGGCCACCCATGCGGCCTCGGCCGCCTCCTCTCCCTTGTCCTCTTCCTCCACCTCCTTGCATTTTAACCTCCTTTCTATCTAATTATAGTCTTCCATAATTTTTCTATCTTCTGCCATTAAATCTCCGGCGATTTCTTCCATGTTCATTTTTTTCCAAAAAGATAATTTTTGATGAGCCTCAAAATATTTTAAAGGAATTGGATGAGTGCCAATGACTACAGGTAAATTATAATAAGATTCTATAAATTCTTTAAAATGACGGATTCGAGGGCAGGGAGGATAACCTACAACCATCCCTGTAGCCAAATGGATAACTTGAGCTCCATTGTTTTTCATTTCTTCTGGAACATATTCTATATTGCCTCCAGGACAGCCGCCGCAGTAAGAGTAACCAACAACTTCAACTGGCTCTTCTTGGGTATAGCCAGAAAATCCACCTACTCTTTCTCGAAGAGCTCTAAAGCATTTACCACCACCGCAGTTTTGATAGCGGCCGCAAATTATAATGCCTATTTTTTTCATTAATGACTCCTTTTTAACTGGTGACAGGCTTAATTATGAATAGATGTTTTTTTTCAGCAGTTCTGGTTAATTGGGTTATATGATTTTTTCTACAATTTTATTGAAGGCTTTACTGGCCTCAGAATCGGGTTGAGATGTAATAAAAGGTTTGCCTTCATCTCCAAGAGTCACAATTTGAGGATCTATGGGAATTTTACCTAAAAAAGGAACTCCTAATTGAAAAGCAGCTTTTTGGCCTCCACCTTCCTTAAAAAGGTCGATTCGTTGGCCGCAGTGAGGGCAGATTAAGCCGCTCATATTTTCGATAACGCCTACTATTTTTAGGTTGAGCTTGTGGGCAAAAGCGACTGCTTTTCTTGAATCCATAAGAGAAATTTCTTGGGGGGTGGTGACCACAATAGCTCCTGTGGCTGGAATAAGTTGGGCCACAGACAGGGGCTCGTCTCCTGTTCCTGGCGGAGAATCAATAATCAGCCAATCAAGCTCTCCCCAATCAACATCACCCAAGAACTGCTGAATGGCCTTCATTTTCAAAGGGCCGCGCCAGATGACCGGAAGATCTGGATCCTGAAGCAGAAATGCCATAGAAACCAGTTTAAGATTGTCGTTGACCTGGACTGCTTTTATGCCCTGTGGAGAAACATCAAGTCTTTTATCTTCTACTCCCAGCATTTTGGCTAAGTTGGGGCCGTGGATGTCAACATCCAAGAGGCCTACTTTTAAGCCTTTGTTGGCTAGAGCCTGGGCAAGGTTAGCAGCTACTGTACTCTTTCCTACCCCTCCTTTGCCGCTAAAAACGAGAAGTCTGTGTTTGATTTTATCTAAGTTTTTGGTAATTTTCGCCTGTTCTTCTTTAACAGCCATTATTTCACCTCTTTATTAAATTTAGCCAGCACATCTTTAATTTTTCCCTCTATACCGGTTATAACTTTTATGCCAGAGGAGTTGAGGATACGCTGGGCATTGGGGCCGCAGCTTCCGGTTAAGACCGTACCGACGCCGTTGCTGGAGATAAGCTGGGCGGTTTGAATGCCTGCTCCCTGAGCAGCTTCGATATTAGGATTTTCTACTACTTCAAATTCTTGGCTTTGGGGATCGAAGATTAAAAAATAACGAGCTCGGCCGAAGTTAGGATCTACCTCAGCTTCTAAATCTTTTCCCTGGGCTGTGATGCAAAATTTTTTCCCAGGAGATGATGAAGGCTGATGGGCATAATGATGATAGTAGTGATGAACCTCTCCCCCAACTCCATGTTCACACATATCTTCTCCAGCTTCGAGTTCCTGGTTGAGGAATTTTTGTATGACCTCATCAACAGGACCTTGAACACCGATGATAGTTTCGATATTCCTTTGGGCAAAAAGGCCCTGGGCTCTGGGCCCCATGCCGCCGCAGATGATACAACTTACCCCCTTTTCTGATAGGAATTGAGGCAGGAAGCCTGGCTGATGGCCTGGATTGGGAATCTCTTCTCGGTTGAGAACCCGCCCTTCTTGAATCTCAAAAATTGTATAGGATGAACAGCGCCCAAAATGAGCAGAAACATAACCCTGTTCAGTAGAAACAGCTACTTTCATTTTATGGCACCTTTGTTTTAGTTTTTATTTTTTATTTTTTTCCAATTCTTCTATTCTTTTGCTAATACTTTCCATTTGCTGACGCAGATATTCTGCCTGCTGTTTTAAATATTTTACCTCATCATCTGGGGAGACAGGTGGAGGAGTTTGGCCTGGCGAAGAACCGCCTGGTGGAGGAGGATAGTTATATCCTCTTCCCATCCCTTGCCCCATTCCTCTTCCCATTCCTCTTCCCATGCCGCCGCCCATCCCTCTGCCCATACCATAGCCAGGACCCATACCCATGCCAAAATGGGCTGGGGCATTGGGCTGAGAGATGGGTCGGAGCTGACCAGATTTGTACTGTCTGACAGCCTCCTCAACGCTGCCGGCCACACCGACTATAACTTCAACTCCGGCTGCTTGAAGAGTTTGGAAGGCATTCGGCCCACAGCTTCCAGTTAAGACTACCTTGGCTCCCTTTTCAGCTATAAATTGGGCTGATTGAATACCAGCCCCGCCCGGAGCTGAAATATTGGGATTTTCCATTGCCTCAAACTTCATTGTTTCTGGGTCAATGAAGATGAAGTAAGAACATCTGCCCAATCTGGGGTCAACGGGGCTGGAGAGGTCAGGATTTGATGCTGAAACTGCAATCTTCATTTAATCTCTCCTTCAATTTCTTTAATCCTCTTTTCTATTCCGGCCAGTTCGTCTTCAAGTTGTTCGGCTTCTGCTTTAAGGATATTCAACTCCTGTTCAGGAGTCAATTCAGCTGTTCCCCAAGGATCATAGGGAGTGGGGAAGCCTGGCTGGGGGAATTCCGGCATTGGCGAGAAAGGAATCTGTCCCTGCTGCCAGGCGTAATTCATCTGAGGCGTTGGCCATGTTCCATGAACTAGATATTGAGCTGCTGGTCCTAATCCTGTGGGACTTCTGCCTATCCAGCCAGGAGAAAAGCCGAATCTCATCCAGCCAGGCAAACCGGTCATATAATACATCCACCTGTGTCTATTTCTCATTTTGTCTCCTTTTCTTGTTTTTTCAACTCTTCCAGTCTTTTTTTGATCTGGGCAAGCTGATCTTCGAGTATTTTGGCTTGGTCTTCCAGGAAGGCTTTTTCATCTGCTTCAGTTGGGTACCAGGAGTAGCCAAAGTAGGGGAAAGTCCCGTGTGGATACCAATATCTCATCCAGTAAGCCATATAAGGCCAAGCATACCATCCTGCTGGTCCTATTCCAAAAGGCATTTTATTCACCTCCTTTCCAAAAGATTGTGATTAGCCTTTATTTTTTCTGGCTGCTGCTTGGGGCTGAAGATGAGCTAGGGTAGCCAGTTGCGGGAGCTGGTGGATAGGGATAGCCGGAGCTATAAGGATAAGGATAGCCATATGGAGCTGCCCAAGGGTAACCGTACGGCATAGCTGGAGAATAAGGATAACCCCAGAAGCGGCCAAACCAACCTCGGCCCCAACCTCGGCCTCGGCCAAAACCAAATCCTCTACCGAATCCTCTGCCAAACCCAAAGCCACGTCCAAACCCTAAGCCCGGCGCCGGATTCATAAAGCCGGGAACAGGATAACCTGCACAATACCCCAGGCCGCGTCCTGTCATAGGACCGAGACCCCAAGGCCCTGTTCTGTCACCTAATGGCATTTTATTTACCTCCTTTTTTAGAGATTTTTTATCTACATTTTTCACATAAACCATAGAATTCAATATTATGGTCCTGAACAAGAAAGTTATATTTTTGAGCCATGTTTTTTTCGATTTTTTTAACCAGTTCCAATTCTTCATCTATGAAATCGTTGTAATCAATTATTTTTCCGCACTTGATGCAAATTAGATGATGATGATGTCTTTTGGTTTCACCCGAACAAAATTCATAACGACTCTGACCATCACCGATATCCATCTTGTGAATAAGTCCCATTCTATATAAAAGGTCAAGAGTACGGTAGACAGTAGTTAAACCAATTCCAGGATACATTCTGTGCAGAGTAGCATAAATTTCTTTAGCACTTAAGTGTTTTGATGTTCGGCTTAAAAGATTAAGAATTACTTCTCTGGGCATAGTCCAGCGGCTAACTTGTCCCTGAAATCTATGCCGCCATTTATAGGGACCTGGCATTTAAACCTCTCTTAACGATAATGAAAACCATTTTCATTAATAATTTAAACCTTTTTCTTTTATTTGTCAAGAAGATTAATTTTTTTGACTAAATTGCCCTATTTTATGGCATAATATATACTTGCTTATATGAAAAGCAATAGAGAGAATAAAAATCAGAGAATGGGTTTCAAAGAAGCCACTTCTGGTCTTAAAGAAAAGCTGCCCGAGATTGAAACCTTTGCCAACCAATTCCAAAACTATGAAATAAAAATCGAGATTCCTGAATTCACCTCTATCTGCCCTAAAACTGGTCTACCTGATTTTGGAACAATCACTATTCGCTACGTTCCTCAGGATCTTTGTCTTGAGCTTAAATCATTAAAAATGTATATTTTAGCCTATAGGAATCTGGGTATCTTTTATGAGAATGTAGTCAATCGTATTTTGGAAGATATTGTCAAGGCCTGTCACCCTGCTTCAGCTGTTGTTAGAGGAGAATTCAACCCGCGGGGAGGGATAAAATCCATTATTGAAGCAAGTTATCCTCGGCCCAAGAGAATGAAAATAGAGTAAAATAGGCGAAACCATCCTCATTTAATATAAAGTCTTTATTATTAAAATTTTTTCATTTCTTTATTTTCTGCTATACTTTCTCTTTAAGCTGCCATGGAAGAAGAAGTAAAATTTGGCCAAACAGACCTTTTTATGCTCTTAACGATTATTTTTTGGGCGGTGAATTTTCCGATAATTAAGATAGCTCTTAGACAGTTTAAGCCTTTGGCTTTCAATGGGATCCGACTTGCTTTGGCTTCTTTCCTTTTGCTCTTTATCCTTATTCTCAGCCGAGAGAGTTTGGCTGTGGCCAAAAGTGATATGGGGCTGATTATTTTTCTGAGTCTGATTGGCAACACTATCTTTCAGATGTTTTTTATCCACGGTCTCAACTGGACCTCAGCCTCTAACACTTCTATCCTGATGGCCACGACACCAGTTTTTGTAGCTCTCTTTAGTTCTTACTTGAAATTGGAGAGAATTCATTGGGCTTCCTGGCTGGGGATCGCTATTTCCTTTGTTGGTTTTTATCTGGTCATTACTAAACAACCCGGAGAATTTCAGATTTCATGGGGAAACATAAGAGGCGAGATGATGATCCTGGCTGGTAATATTTGTTGGGCTGTTTACACCGTTTTGGCCAAGCCACTGCTGAATAGAATGTCTCCATTAAAGCTGACAGCCGTAACTATGGCTATAGGGACTGTTGGTTATCTTCCTTTTTCGCTTGGTCAAATTTTTAGTCCTAGTACTACGGCCGTTCCTAAACAAGGGTGGGTTGCCCTCTTTTATTCCGGCCTTTTTGCTCTGGTCATAAGCTATGTTATCTGGTATGCTTCGGTCAAAAGAGTAGGTAACACCAAAACAGCTATTTACAGTAATATCACTCCAGTTATTACTGTTATTTTAGCCTATTTTTTTCTAGGTGAAAGATTAAGTTTTCTCCAGGGTGTAGGCGCTCTGATTATTTTGGTTGGAGTTTATCTCACGCGGTCGGGTTATCGATTGTTCGAAAAGAGAAAATATATTTCTTAGCGAAGTCCGTAAATTTTGTGAAGTTGAACAGAGACTTTAATATTATTAAGGCCCATCTTAAGAGATTGCCGGAGAAGCTTTAAAGCCAGTTTAAAACTCCATTTCCGGTTGGATTGAGGCTGGAGAATAATGGGAATCCTTTCAGGGAAATCATGACGAAATTTCTGGATAATTCCCACTTCAAGATCTCTGCTAACGATTAATTTGACTTCTTTAGCTCTATTTTTGTATTCAGGTTGATAAAAATATTTTTCTGGCTTGGGCGAAATAGTGTACCAGTCCACCGGCAAATCACGGTAAATAGTAGCATTTGTTTCTACTTGAATTTTGAATTTTTTTTTCTTTAGCTTTTGGAGAAGGCCTCCAACATCCTGAAGCAGGGGTTCTCCTCCTGTAAGACAGAGCCATTGACAGGGAAAGCGTTTTTCTATTTTCTTAACTTTTTCTAAAATTTGTTCAGCTGAATAATCTTTTCCACCCTCCCAGGCGTATTTTGTATCACAAAAAGCACAGCGGAGATTACAACCTCCCAGGCGAATAAAAATAGTGGCTTCACCCTGCCGCAGGCCTTCACCTTGGATGGAGGGAAATATCTCAACTATCTTCAATGTAGGTGGCTGAAGCATCATCTGATTCCCAGACAGTAACTGCCTTAACTGCAAAATATTTTTTTAATTCGTGAAAAAAATGACGGGATAAATTCTCAGCCGAGGGATTAAAGTCGTAGACTTCATTGAGCAGAGTGTGATCTGGTAAGATTTTTGATAATTTTTTCTTTATTTTCTCAAAATCCAGGCTTATTCCTGTCCGATTGAGACTGCTCGTCTCTACCTGAACCTCTACCTGAAAAGTGTGGCCATGCACTTTTTCGCATTTTCCTTTATAGTTTTTTAGGTAATGGGCAGCTTGAAATCTATCTTTTACTTTTAGAATCCAGCTCACAATTTTCCCTCCTTTTTTAGTCTTACAAGAAGAGGGTCACGCAGGCCCACTTCCTGCCAAGCTTTCTGTCGCAGCAGGCAGGAAGAACACTTCTCACAGGGGATTTCTTGGCCCCTGTAGCAGGATAACGAATAGGAATAATCAGCTCCTAAGGATAAACCTTTTTTTATGATTTCAGATTTGCGGAGATTGATAAAGGGAGAAAGGAGATGGAACTTAGCTTGAGCGAGAGAAGCTTTAGTCCCGGCATTGATGGCCTTGGCCATGGCTTCCACAAATTCCTGTCTTGTATCAGGATAGTGGGGAGAGTCAATAACATTGAAGCCACAAATTATATTCCATATGCCTTGAGTTTCTGCCCAGGCAGCAGCCATGGCCAGCATGATTCCATTGCGGAAAGGCACATAGGTTGAAGGTGGCTCAGTCCCAATGTCCTCAAGAGTTTTAAACTCAGGCAGAGGATAATTAGTATCAGTGAGGGAGGACCCGCCTATTTGGCCTAAATCAAGCTTGAGGATTTTATGGGGAATTTTAATCTTTTGGGCGATTTTTTGAGCCATGCTAACTTCAAGACGATGACGCTGGCCGTAATCAAAAGTTAAAGCTTTAACTTCCCCAAAAGTGCTCAAAGCCCAATAAAGGACGGTAGTTGAGTCTAAGCCACCTGAGAAAAGAACAATGCTTTTACTCATTGTTGAAATTCCAAAGCTGATGATAAAAGATAAGTTTTTTTTTTGCAAGAGACTTTACTTTAAAGGCCTATTTATGCCATTCTATATTCTCGAATAAGTAAAAACCATGGTAATAAACAAACTAAAAAAATTATCTTGAAATTTGATAAACCTTGAGTGAGATTGAAATGAGCCAGAATCAGGAAGAAACCAAGCCCTCAGAAAAAAAGGAGACAGAGGTCCTTCCCATTTACCAGCTTTTATCTTTGGTTTTAGAGGGAGAAGACGTTGCGGTAAGAGATGATCAATATGATTTTCTTTGGCTGTTTGAGGCTATAAAGCGCTCTCGCAAGAGAGGATTCCGCTTTCGCTTAATAGATTCCGGCCGTTTTGATTTTTACCAGCTTGAGGGGCTAATCCAGGCGGGAGCTGACCTTTATACTTCAGTTGAAGTCAGAAACCAGATTAATGAGCTTCAATTTATAAGTAAAACCGCCCAGAAGAGTAAAACTGTGGTGGCTTATTTCCTTCAAAGCGGCTTAGAAGAAGAATCAAACAAAGAAACTCAGAGCTTATCCTTTGCAGACGCTATAAATTTAGCTGCTTCTGGAGTTTATCTTTATTTTTCTAATAAAAAAGCAAAGCTGAATTTATCTAAATTGAGCCAAGTGGCCAGAGTCTCCCATATGGCAGGAAGCTGGCTTGTCTATTATCACCATGGCCCTTTAGAGTCGGATTTAGATAAATTGGCAGCCAGTGGAACCTGGATTCACTTATCAAATAGAAGCCTGCAGCAAGAAGATGAATTATCTTTGCTCTTAAGTATAATAAAGTCAGCCAGGTCTTTTGGAGCGAACCTCATCTTTCACTTGGAAAAAGGAGTAGATGTTAGCCTTGTTCAAGATGTAGTTAAGGAAGGAGCTTTTGTTCTTTTTGACTCTTTTTTACCTGATTTTAAATCTCCTCTTTATTATATAGCCAGGAAAGCTAGAAGGAAAAAGCTTGATTTTAGGTCTTTCTACCTTTATCCTCATTTTCTATTTTAGAAAAGGTGATTAAGGCCCCGGTCTATCGCTCGTCAGGGGTTTAGTTGAACTCGGGTCTACCCTAAATTTGATATCTTAATTTGTTAACTCTTTACCCAAAATTAAAAACGAAAATGTCTTTGGCCTTCTCCTTTTCCTTTAAAAACAGGCTATAATTGGCTATAATATTCAATCCCTATTGAAATATAGAATATAAATTATTGATAAAATTAAAGTTAATTTTAAAACTTAAAATTAGAGGTAATTGGATAGACTAAGGAAAAGCGATTTTGAAATGAATGAAAGAGAAGAAAAAGACGATGCTTGGCTTGCTTTACAAAAGATAAAGGAAGAAGAGCACAAAATGCGCCAGTTAATAGAAGATACTCGTCAAAGAAATGCTTCAAAAATTATTCAAGAAGCCTACCGTCAAGCCCAAGAGATTGGAGAAGATTACGTGAAACGAGCCAGAAAAGAAGCAACTGAGAAGAAAGAAACCATAATTAAGCGAGCCAAGGCTGAAGTAGAGCGGATAACCAAGCGAGCAGAAGAAGAAATTGAGGAGATGAACAAACGCCTTGTTCCCCTTCTTCCTGAAGTGATAGAGAAAGTTAGGGAAAAAATCAGAAACTACTTGGCCAAAGGAGAATTTTAGTTTATGGCTATAGCTGAAGTATGGAAAGTCCAGATTTTAGTTGCAGCTAACCTTAAGGAGGAGATTCTTTCTTGCCTTCAGCAAGAGGGCTTAGTCCAGTTGGAAAGAGCTGATTTTGAAAATTTGGCTTTACAGACTTCTTTACCTGATGTTTCCTCCCTTGAAGTCCTTCTCCAACGCTTAGCTCATGCTTTAGATTATCTTTCTCAGTGGCAGGAAGAGAATTTTATTAAAAAACTTTTTTCTCAAAAGCCTCAGCTTAAGCTCAGCCAGCGCCAGGAAATCCTAAAATTTGACTATAAATCACTGCTGGAGAGAATTGAAGCTTTGGAAGAAGAAGAGGCGGACATTCTCTCAGAAATAAAGTTTTTAGAGAAAGAAAAACAATTTCTTTGGCCTCTTAAACCCCTTAAAACTCCGGTCAGTCAACTAAAGCCAACCGAGTCCAGCCGAATTTTGCTCGGATACATACCCTTGATTAAACTTGAGGCTTTAACAGATCGGGCAGAAGAAGAGCCTCTGTGGTATCAGGTTATAAATAAGGGGAAAAGAGAAGTCTATGTAGTCCTTCTTTATTTAAAAGAGGAAGAGGATCGTTTGGAACAGGAACTAAAGGAGTTGAGCTTTGCTCCCATCTCTTTTACAGATGAAATGCTGAGTCGGGTTAGTGGGGAGGATAGAGTAATAGATTTAATAAAAAAAATTGAGATAGATATCAAAATCAGAACGCAAAGGATTGAGTCTTTGCAAACAGAAGGAAAGAACCTTACTCAATACAGCCAAAAATTAATGACCATTTATGATCTTCTTCATAATGAAAAAGAGAAAACATCTTATTTAGCTCTTCTGGGGGAGACAGATCAGGTTTCTTATTTAGAGGGCTGGATACGAAGCTCTGATCAGGAGAAACTAAAGTCAGCCCTGAAGCCTTTCCAGGATTTTATTGAAATTTACTGGCGGCCTCCTCTTCCTGGGGAGAACCCTCCTGTTATTCTGGAAAATCCGCCAGGAGCTACTCCATTTGAGCTGGTGACCAAGCTTTATGGTCTGCCCCAGCGAGGATCCCTGGATCCTACCCTTTGGTTAGCCCCCTTTTTTTTCATTTTTGTTGGTTTATGTGTCAGCGAGGCTGGTTATGGGCTAGTGATGGTTCTTCTAAGCTTTCTTTTTATTAAACTGGCTAAACCAAGAGGAGGCTTACTTCAATTTTTAAAACTTACTTTTTTGCTGGGGATTTCCACGGTAATCATGGGTACTTTAGTTGGTGGCTGGTTTGGTTTCCCCCTGCGCCAGCTTATGGTCTTAGATCCCCTCAAAGATCCGCTTTCTTTTTTGATGCTTTCCCTCATCTTAGGATTTATTCAGGTGTGGTTTGGAACTTTATTGAATATGATTAACGGCTTGAAAAATAAGCTTTATCTGCAGTCTATTTTTGTCCAAGGAGGTTGGTTAGTCCTCCTTCCCTGCCTTGTCCTTTACCTTATGACCAAAGGAGGACTGTGGGGGATTTTAACCATAATTGGAGCCTCAGGAATAGTCTTTTTTTCCTCTCCCAGCCGCAATCCTTTAAGCCGATTTTTCGGAGGTCTCTACAATCTTTATGATATATCCCGCTACCTCGCCGACATATTATCCTATTCCCGGCTACTGGCTTTGGGTTTAGCCACCAGTGTTATTGCCATGGTTGTTAATACCCTCTGTAAGACAGCCTTAAGTATTCCTTGGTTGGGCTGGCTGTTAGCAGCTTTAATATTTGTAGGCGGACATTTATTTAACTTAGGTATAAGCTTTTTAGGCGGCTTTGTCCATTCTATGCGTCTTCAGTTTGTGGAATTTTTCAGTAAATTCTTTAAATCAGGGGGCAGGCCGTTTAAGCCTTTTGAGTTAGAAAGTAAATATGTGGAGTTTATTTAACAAAGATCGGCAGATTTTATGAATAATTAAGGTTAATCAGGAGGTGAAGAAATGGCCGTTGGTTTAACTTTAGCAGTCTTGGGAGGAGCTCTGGCCGTTATTATGGGTGGAATTGGTTCAGCTATAGGAGTTGGCATTGCTGGACAGGCCTCAAGTGGAGTTATGAGTGAAGATCCAGAAAAGTTTGGCAGCCTTCTTCTACTGGTTGCCCTCCCCGGCACTCAGGGAATATATGGATTTTTAAGCGCCTTTTTAGTTATTTTAAAGTTGGGCTTAACTACAGGTAATGTTGCTTCGCCGCCTGTCGACAAAGGCTGGCAGATTCTCATTGCCTGTCTACCGGTGGCCTTGGCTGGGCTGATCTCAGGCATCCATCAAGGCAAGGTCTGTGCTTCGGGGGTTTATATGGTGGCCAAGCAGCCTAAAGATTTGATGAAGCCGGTTATCATGGCTGCTTTAGTTGAAACATATGCTGTTTTAGGATTGTTAATTACTATCCTTCTTCTTAACGGGATAAAACTCTAGTAAATTAACAAGAGACGTTCAAGATGAGCTTGGAAAAAATTTTAGAAAAGATAAACGATACTGCCCAAGTTGAGATTAAAAAGATTATAGAGGAAAGCGAAAAAAAAGCAGCTGAGATAAAAGAAAAAGCTAAAGAAGAAGCTTCCCAAAAGGCTAAGGCTCTAATCAATGAGGTGGAGAAAGAAGCTACTCTTGAAGCCAACCGCCTCATTAGTCAAGCTCGCCTCCAGAAAAAAATTAACTTGCTTCAGCGTAAAAAAGAACTAATAGATGAGGTTTTAAATAAAGCCTTTGAACAAGAGCATTTGGATAAAGTGAAGTTGAGAAAAAAGATTATCCTCAGACATGGAGAACGGCAGGAGGAGCTAGAATTGGAGAGATTTAAAGAGGAAATAAGGCCCCACCTCGAAAAATTCATAGCTGCGGTTTTAAAAATATGAAAAGGCAATCAAGACTTGATTATGCTTTCGCTGTAGGCCGGATCAGAGTCTTAGAAAGGAAATTGATAACCAGAGAGGTTTTTACCCAAGCAACTGAGGAAAAAGATTTTCCTCAAGCAATAAAAATTATTTTTGATGCCGGCGAATTTAAAGATGAAATGGTTAATCTTCGTACTTCAGATGAACTGGATAATTTCCTCCACCAAGAAGAAGAAGATCTTAATCTGTTAATGAATGAGCTTCTCTTAGAAGAGGAGTTAAAGAATATTATAGAGAGAGAGGTTCAACCTGATGAGGCTTTAACTTTGGCCAATAAAAATAAATTAGATTATAGATTTATAATCAATTACTTAAAGCATAAAATTGACTTAGTTAATCTTAAGATTTTATGCAGAGCTAAATATTTAGGACTGCCTGTTCAGAAAATTGATAATTTATTATTAGGCGGTGGTTATTTGGACAAAAAGTTGCTGGCCTCAAGCTATGAACTTTCTTATCCAGAAATTGGAGATAAAATAAGCTTTTCTGCTTATTTTGATCTTTGGAGTCGGAGCACCAGTGTTCTCCAAGAGAAGGAAACTTTTATTGAATTAGAGAGGTCAATCGAGGATTTTTTAATGCTCTTTCTTCGGCAAGCCAAGTATGTAGTCTTTGGGCCGGAACCAATATTTGCTTATATTCAGGCCAAGAGAAGAGAGTTGAGCTTAGTTAGACTGGTAGGCATAGGCAAACTCATCCAGATTCCTGGAGAAATTTTAAAAAAGAGGATAAGCGAGACATATGTTTGATAAAGTAGCTATCATCGGCAATTTTGATCTAATTTTTCCTTTAAAAGCTATGGGCATTAAGACCTTTTCTCCCCAAAGTATTGAGGAAGCTAAGCGCTTGATGAAAAGAATAAAAGAGGAAAAATATGGTTTATGCCTTTTAGATGAAAATCTTTTTCAACCTCTAAAGGAAGAGCTTGAGGATTTAAGTAAAGAGTTCTGTCCAGTAGTAGTTGGTGTTTCAGATTATCGGAGAATAACAACCTACCTGGAGGAAATGATGAGCATGATGGCTATAAAAGCTACCGGTTCAGATTCTTTGATAAAAAGAGGAGAAGATGAAACAAGGTAAGATTATTAGAGTTGCTGGTCCTTTGGTGGTAGCTGCTGATTGCTTAGGGGCCAAGATGTACGACATGGTCAGAATAGGGAAGCTAGGCCTCATTGGGGAAATTATTGAATTAAGGGAAGATTTAGCCTTCATTCAGGTCTATGAAGACACAACGGGCATCGGCCCTGAAGAACCAGTTTTTTTAACCGGCCGTCCTTTAAGCGTAGAACTTGGCCCTGGTCTTATTGGCTCCATTTATGACGGAATTCAGAGACCGCTGGATATCATAAGAAGCCAGAAGGGAGACTTTGTTACTCGAGGAATTGAATTGCCGGCTTTAGATAGAAATAAAAAATGGCAATTTAAGCCGCTGCTAGCCAAGGGCCAGCAGGTATCGGCTGGAGATTTTCTGGGAGAAATAGAAGAGACGCCTTTAGTGAAACATAGAATCATGGTTCCGCTTGGCTACGGAGGAGAAGTTGTTGAAATAAAGGAAGGCAAATTTAAAGTAGAAGATACGGTAGCTATAATCAACACTAAGAACGGCTTGGAAAAAGTCAAGATGTTTCAGACGTGGTCGATTCGCCAGAACCGAGAAGTTTATGAGCGGCTTATGCCGCAAGAGCCTCTTACTACTGGTCAGCGGGTCCTGGATACTCTCTTTCCTATAGCTAAGGGAGGAACAGCCTGTGTCCCTGGTCCTTTTGGCAGTGGCAAAACAGTTGTCCAGCATCAGCTGGCCAAATGGT
>CAZEQD010000036.1:0-19394 GCA_964514305.1 uncultured Eubacteriales bacterium | reverse complement strand
ATCATGTCCAAGGACACCCACGAACCATGAAAATGTGTTACTTTTTTATAAAAAGATGCCATTTTCTAGGTAAATAATAGAAATCAGATAAAGGGCAAGTGATCATTTAAGGTCGCTTCTCAAAGACAAGAATAATCATCAAGGTTCTTTCTATGGTCAAAATAAGCTCATAAAGGATAAATTCCATATAAAGGTGGCTGATAAAAACATCTCCTCAAAAGCCAAAGCTTTCAAAAGCTGTGAATTAAGGTCAGATTTATTTGAATGGAAAAAATACGTTCACTGATAGTAAATAACTGGATGATCAGTCTTTGATAATGACCTGCTTCTGGCCCCTTTCCAGGTGCCCGATTAGCCAAGCTTTCTCGCCTGACTTCTCCAATAAAGCCAGCGCTTGGGGCGCATCTTTGGAACTAACTATAATCACCAGTCCAATTCCCATATTGAACGTTCTGAACATTTCGCGTTCATCCACTCCCCCTCTATCCTGAAGGAGGCGAAAAATACGGGCAATTGGCCACGAACCTTTATCAATAACAGCAGCCAAGCCCTTGGGCAATACTCTTGGGATATTTTCATAAAAGCCTCCCCCAGTTATGTGGGCCATAGCTTTAACTTCGACTCTCTTTATAAGGTTAAGAATGGAACTAACGTAGATTCTGGTTGGACGAAGTAGGGTTCGGCTTAAGAGACTTTTCATCTCCTCGGGGCTGAAAAGGCGACGCACCAAGGAAAAGCCATTGCTGTGAAGGCCGCTGGAAGCAAGGCCTATAATCAAATCTCCTTGACGGCAGCGGCAGCCATCAATAATTTTCTCCTGACTGACAAGGCCCAGACAAAAGCCAGCCAGATCAAATTTGTCCTGGGGATACATACCCGGAAGCTCGGCTGTCTCTCCTCCGATTAAAGCACAGCCAGCTTGACAGCAGCCGCGGGCAATTCCTTTCATTACTGCATACAGGGTATCTGGCTTTAAGCGGCCGCAGGCAATGTAATCCAGGAAAAAAAGCGGTTCAGCCCCGCAGACAACTATGTCATTGACACACATAGCTACTAAATCCACTCCAACTGCCTCGAATTTGTTGAGGAGGCTGGCTACCATGAGTTTGGTTCCCACCCCATCAGTGGCTGAAACCAAAACAGGATTTTTGAGCTGTTTTAAGCGGGGTTTAAAGAGGCCACTGAAACCGCCTATCTTGCCTATAACCTCTTTTCTTTTTGTCCTGGCCAGAAGAGGCTTTATTTTTTTAAGGAAAGCTTCAGCTTTATCGATATCAACTCCTGCCTTTTTATAAGTTAAACCAGCCATTTTCTCCCTAAATCAACAGCTTTTTTATATCACCCTTCCAATATCCAAGTCAAACTGAAATTGCTATATCTATAAGCACAAATTATTACTCTCAGTAATAAAAATGGATAAAATCACGAAATCTATTACTTCTAGTAATAGAGGCTACTCATTATGCATATTGATATAAGTTCTAAACTAAATATTAAAGGCGGCAGCCTGGTAATTATTACAGGTGAATTTATTTAATTCCGGCTAAAGCCTGGGCTGCTTCTTTATAATCAGGCTTAAGCTCCAAGGCTTTTTTGAAAGCAACTTTGGCCTTATCAATTAAGCCTTTTTTCTGATAAGCAACCCCTAAATAGTAATAAGCCTCAGCAAAAGGCTTTTTTGCACAGGCTAACTCTAAGTCTTCTATAGCCCCATCAACATCTCCGCCAAATCCTGGAGGAGCCATTAACCTGCTGACGCCTCGACCAAAATGAGCCATGGCATTTTTTGGATCAAGCTGGAGTGCCTTTTCATATTCCTGCATAGCACCCATACCATATTTCATCATCTCAGCCGGCGAACCCTGGGCCATGCTGCCCATGATATTGCCTTTCCAAGCGTGATATTCAGCATTATTCGGCTCTTTAGCTAACAGAGCATCCACCATGGCCAGGGCTTGCTCATATTTTTTCTGTTCAAAAAGTTTCTCAACTACATCCAGAGAAGCTTCTCCCTCAGGAATTTTAGGTTTTGGTGATGATTTCTGAATAGATGTGGGTGGTTGGGCGGAGCCTGGAAATTTTTTGCTAAGAATCTGAGGCAATATTTTAAATAAAACAGGCAGCATTTCCTGGAAAAAAGAAGGCTTTTTTTCCTCAAAAGGAAAAAGTTCCACTCGAACATCTTCCCCTTTAATGATTAAAATCCCCAGGGGAACAGTCTTGCCCCCCATGCCTCCGCCAAAACCCATCATCATTCCCCCAGCTCCTACACCAAAGGAAATTTTGGAAAAGGGAACAATAATGGTACCCTGGGCTTGAATGGGTTTGCTGATGAGGGAACTGACTTTTATGATAGACATCATCCGGTCGAAACTGACAAAAGCCTCATCTAAAGCTGTCTTGGACTGGGCTTGAAGAGGCATTCCACATAAGAGAAGGCCTGTTACCAAAATTGAAATTAATAATTTAATTTTCATTGTCTTCCTCCCTACTTGCGGGGAATCTTGCCTACACTGATGAATTTAGTCTCTCTTTTGGTGATGACCACAAAGCCTATGGGTCTAGCCTCTCCACTGGTGTAAAAGCCTTGGCCGCCCATGGCCTGACCGCCTCCAGGACCACCGCCGCCGCCACCAAAGCCAACCTCAATCATGATAATGGGGATAATAGTAACCTGACCCACTTTAACTGGATCACCCACAACGTTTTTGACATGAAGACTGCTCGAGAGGCGATCGGTCATGGCTTTGGTCATAACAGAGACTTGATTCACTTGGGTTGCTCTGGTTTTGGGCTTAGACTGTTGCTTGGCCGCAAACAATCCATTTCCAAGCAGAAAAAACATCAAACTTAGAACAAACGCTAACATTAATCCTTTTTTCAATCTGTTACCTCCTTTTATAATTTTGTTCTGTCTATTTAATCAGACAGAAAGCATAAGCTTTTATAAATTTTCTCCTAACTTAAATTTCTTATTCCCTTTTATCTTATTCCCATCTTATCCTTAGCAAGCAGCTAACATTTTATTTTATTTCCTTTAGTTATTCAAGCCTCTGGCGGCTCTATGACAAAAAGTGAATTGCCGGTGGGGTCAGACCTTCATAAGTTTCATAACTTTAATTCTTACAATAATCGTAATAACTTTTGTCCCTTACACACGCACGAAATATATCAATAGAGAAGCATAATTTATGAAACTTATGAAGGTCTGACCCCGTCTGCTGAGGATAGCGGCCCTAAATTTTACGTTTTATGCTTAATCTCCAGGAGATTGCCGTTCATCTGAATCCTATAGGGAAAAGTTCGAAGTCTCTGGCAAGGATAGATAGAAATCGATACTGTTAAGGAGGACTCTTCAAATTACCAGGCATTAAGCAAATAAGAACCCTCGCCCTATTTCTTAAAGACTTCAAGTTGGAGAGTAGCCCGCTTTATTCTATCTGCTTGAGGAAAGACACCAATGCCCACTCCCTCAGGGACCATTATTGTCCCCTGAGGCGTAATCTCTATTGGTGGTTCAATTAAATCCTGGGCATAATAGCGCTTGCTAGCTGAAAGATCATGAGGGAGGCGGAAATTGGGAAGAGTGGCCAGATGGATATTGTGGGCTCTGCCTATTCCTGATTCCAGCATGCCTCCGCACCAGACTGGAATTGATTTCTGCTGACAGAAATCATGTATTTTTCGAGCTTCAACAATTCCTCCTACTCGCCCCACCTTGATATTAATGATGCGGCAACTGCCCATTTCCCAGGCCTGGCGGGCAGTCTCAACACTGATAATGCTTTCGTCAAGACAGATAGCGGTTTCTATTTGCTGCTGAAGCTTACGGTGATCCCATAAATCATAAGGAGGAAAAGGCTGCTCCAGCATCAGAAGATGAAAAGCATCAAGCTTTTTAAGCTGGTCTTTATCAGCCAGACTGTAAGCACCATTAGCATCCACCTGGAGAGGGATATCAGGAAAGCGCGCGCGCACTTCCTGACAGACTTGAACATCCCAGCCCAGCTTAATTTTAATCTTTATCCTTTGATAGCCCTCCTGAAGAAAGCCTTCAATTCGCTCCAGTAACTGGCTAACCGAATCCTGAATGCCCACACTAACTCCAACCGGAATTTCATTCTTTTTTCCTCCATAAATCTTCCAGAGAGGAAGATTCCGGGCTTTGGCTTCAAGATCCCAGAAAGCCAGCTCCAGACCAGCTTTAGCCATAGGATGGCCTTTGTAGCGACCGGCCGCCTGAGAAAAATCCTGAGGGTTGCCAATCGATTCTTTGAAGACCAGAGGGATTAAGTACTCTTTGAGAACCAGCCAGGCTGTAGAAGTGGATTCATAACTGTAAAGCGGTTTTTTTTCGGCCACAACTTCCCCATAGCCACAGAGTCCATCACCAAAAACTTTAACCAGGATAAATGTCCGCTTTTCCTCCCGGCCTAGACTTGTTTCAAAAAAATGGACATAGGGAAGCTCTAAGAGAAAAAGTTCTATTCGTTCAACTTTCATTTTAATATCAATGGAGTCTAAAACCTTTCTCCTTGGCTAACTTCTCATAGAGGCGGATCATCTTGGCAGCCATTGATTCAGCCGAGAATTTGCCGTGGACAACTTCATAGCCCTGTTGGCCCAAACGAGAAGCTAACTTCCGGTCATTATAAAGCTTAAGGATTGCCTTGGCAAGGGCTGTCGGACTGCGAGCTGGAACTAAAATGCCAGTCTGGCCATGTTTTACCACCTCCGGAATGCCGCCCACTCGAGTAGCCACAACCGGCAGCCGGCAGGCCATGGCATCCAGAATAATGCTCCCCAGGCCCTCAAGATAAGAGGAAAGAACAAACAAATCCAGCGAGGCCAGAATGCGCGGTATATCATGACGAAAGCCTAAAAAGAAAACGATGTCCTCCACTCCAGAGTTATGGACTTCTCTGGTTAATTCCAGCCGCATCGGTCCCTCCCCGACGATGATGACTTTCACTTTGGGAGCTTTTTCCCTCAAGATCCTGGTAGCCCGAATCAAATATTTATGGCCTTTATGATCTGCTAGATGAGCAATCATTCCTACCAAATAATCATCTTCAGCAAATGAAAATTCACGCCTCAAGTAATCAGAGGAAGAGGCTTCTTTGTAAGGGGTAAAATCTATACCAGAAGGAATGACTTTAATTTTCGAGAGAGGAAGACCGCTTTCAATTAACACCTTTTTTACCCCCTGAGAGATAGCCACTATTGCATCAATATTTTTATTATACTTCCGGCGAGAAAGAAAGTTTTTCTTTAAGGGAAAATCGACCCTTCTGGAAACAATCCTGAGTGGAACTTTAGCCAAAGAGGAAGCAGCCAAGCCGATAGCCAAACCATGAGCATCATGGAAATGAGCTAAAAGACAATTTTTGCGCTTCATGGCCCAGGCTAAACGGATGATGGCCAGTAAATCAAACTCATGACGCATATTTAAAGGAATGGTTGGCAGATTGGCTTCCAAAGCTTTCTGATGGAGAGGGCTTCCGGGCTGAACCACAAAATAAACAGAAAAACCTTGGCGCCTCAGCTCTTTAACCAAAAATAAAGATTGTCTCTGGCCACCCCGCCATTCCTGACCAGCATCAATATGGAAAAGGCTCAATTCTCTCTCCTTTTTTCCATATCTCCTTCAACTTGGCATAGCGAATAAAAATGGAGTAGCCATTAAGAACTGAAATAATCAGCCCGGCAAAGCCATCAAGAAAACCAGCTTTTAAGAAATAAGATTTAGCAAGCCTGAAAAAGGGAAGAAAAAGCAGATGATACCAGCGGCACTTTTTTCCTCTGGCATATAGTTTTTTGGCTCCCAGCTCAGAAAAAGTATTAATTCTATCCAGATGATCCTGAATATTCCGATAAGTGAAATGATGAATGGCTCCTTTGAGTTTGGCTACTTTCCCTTCAATTTTTAAATCTTCGTGTATATACTCTCCCTCCCAATGAGCTTTTTCTTTCCGAAAAAGACGAATCTTGCGGTCAGGATACCAGCCGGAATGACGAATCCATTTTCCTAAATAAAAAACCTGCCGCGGCATGGAAAAACCTGCAACCTGAGGTTCTTCCTCTTTTAGAGCCAGAATTTCCTGGCGGAGCTGGGACGAGAGTCTTTCGTCAGCATCCAAAGAAAGAATCCAGGGAAGAGAAGCTTTGTTGTTGGCAAAATTCTTCTGGTCAGCAAAGTTTGTCCATTTCCTCCGAAAAACTTTGTCTGTATATTTTTTAGCTATTTTTAAAGTCTTATCCTGGCTGTAAGCATCAACCACTATTATCTCTGAGGCCACTCCCTCCAGACTTTTAAGGGCTGGCTCCAGTCGTTTTTCCTCGTTGTAAGTAATGATTACAGCAGAAATTTCCATTTCTTAAATATTAACATAAATTCCATCCCAAACTCCACTAAATCCCGCAAAAACAGTAAACAGAAAGGAGTGAGGAGTAAATTGTATGGTCTGCAGTCCCCAGCGGACCGAAAACATTTCTGTAGGAGCCATTGTCCTCAATGGACCGTTTAATATTTTTACGGACCGCTCATAGACCGGTCCCTACAGGCAGCCAAAATAGATTTTTGGGGGTTAAAGGCATATCTATGGTTTATTTTCTCTAATCCATAATTTTAATATGCCTTTTATCCAAGCTGGTTCCTAGAGCTTTGTCCAGTTTATCCCAGGCAAGGTTGTAATCTATCAAGGCTTTAAGTTCCTGGGAACGGGCTGTGCCCAGTTCCTCCTGATACTGGAGGACAAAATAATTTGTGGTTAAGCCTACCCTCAGCTTTTTTTCTTCAGCTTCCAATCTTTTCTCAGCCAGCTCTCTGGCTACCCGATAGGCTTCTACCCTCTTAGCACTGGTCTCAATCTCTCTAACAGCATCTTTTACTTCCAGCAAGGCCTGCTTCTCAATATTTTCAAGTTCAAGTCGGCTTTTCTCCAGCTCCATTCTGGCCCTTACATAATCAGCTTTGGTTAAGAAATTACTCAAAGGAATAGAAAGTGAGAGACTGACAGCCCAATTTCTGTACTTAAGCTGGAAGGCATCCCGCAGAGAATCAGTAGCGCTGCCCTTTTCTTTGCCAACAATAATGCCCAAAAAAGGGTTGTCATCCAAATAAAGCAATCTATCCCCAGAAATCCCAGGACTCCAGTAAGAAAGATTTACATTCAGGCCGGGAAGCATTTGATTCTTGGCCACAGTCAGATTAAGTTCTTTTGTCTTGACATCAGTTTGTTTCATTTTAAGATCTGGTCTTTTTTCGTAAGCTGTCTTCAAAGCTTCTTCCAGCGAAATTTCTTTTTTGCCATAAATTGGTTGATCAGAAGGAACAATCTTGCCCAAGCTGGCTTCCTCTGGCAGGTTAAGGACATTCTTAAGCACATCTTCATTTCTTTTGATAAGGGCTTCCGCTTGAAGAATGTCAGCTTCTCGGGAGGCGACCACTGCTTCAGCATTTAAAATTTCTATAGGAGCCAGTTTGCCAACCTCCACCTCTTTTTTATTTTTGGCCAGAAGATCCTGGGCCAACTGTAGCGACTGCTTTTTGACTTTATAATTCTCAATGGCGTAGACTAAATTCCAATAGGCTTCCTGGACTTTGTAAATGGTATCCAGGAGAGTATATTCAAGTTGACGGCGGGAAATATCAAGGTTATTCTGAGCAATAATGATCTCTTTTCGACTTACTTTAAAACCAAAGTCTCTTAAGAGAGGTTGAATAAAATCAAAGCGTAAAGTGCTTCCATAGCGAGGATTGAGGAGCTGAAAGCTCTGGTTTGTATCTGACTTATAGCTGGTTAAGGATAAAGTGAAATTTCCCCCTGTGGGAATTTGCTGGACCACAGATAGGCCGTAATCTTTATATTTAGTCACCAAAGTATTAGCCCCTTGAATCCACCAATAAGGAGGATTTTCCGTTTTTTGAGTTCCATAACTCAGGTCGAAACGAGGCATAAAAAGCTCTCTGGCTCGGCTTAAAGAAACATCTGCCAATTCAGGATTATAACGTTCAACCGCGATCTGAAGATTGTTTTTAAGGGCTTTGAGAATGCAATCTTCTAGAGATAGAGTAAGAACCTCTTCTTCAGCTAAAAGAAAAGAACCAGAAAAAAAGGTTAGCACGGTTAAGAAAAAAATTAGGCTCTTTTTTATTTTCATCCTATTCCTCCTGATTTGAGTTAAAAAACCGAACAAACAAAATTCAGCTCTCCTTTGATTCTAATAAATAAATACGATTATTCAACTTTTTTGGTTTAAAAATATTCCCATTATTATTCTTATCCAATAATGAGGGAAGAGATCCGGGACATAAATTTTTTGGCCCTGCGAGAGGCAATTAGGGAGTGAAGTCTTTTTTATGAATCTTTCAGAGAAAGCGAGGATAAGCATTTAAAGCCAGAAACGGAGCCTGGCTTTTTCCTGTTAATAATTTCCTGAGCCCCAGGGCGGCAACCATGGCTGCATTATCTGTACAGTAGCCAGACGAGGGAATAAAAGCAGGGATATGATGGTCAGCAGCCAATTCCTTAAAAGCCTGGCACAATCTTCTGTTGCGGGCGACACCGCCGCAGAGAATGAGAGAGGAAAGATTAAATTTGGCTATGGCTCTTTTTAAATTAGAGAGTAATGCTCTAATTATGGCCTTCTGGAAGCTGGCTATAAAATCTGAAAACTGAGGATGCCTTTTAGAAATTTTCAGCTCTTTTATTTTCTTTAGAGCTGCGGTTTTCAACCCACTAAAACTGAAATCAAGACTCTTATCAGTCATACGGGGCAGGCCAAAAGAGAAAAATTCCTCATTACCTTTAGCCGCCAGCTTGTCAATGACAGGGCCTCCTGGATAACCCAAATCAAGAACCTTGGCTATTTTATCCAGGGCTTCTCCAGCTGCATCATCTCTGGTTCGTCCTATAAGTTGATAATCGAGCTCCTTTTTCATAAAAAAGAGGGAAGTATGTCCACCCGAGACAACAAGAGCCATTACAGGGAAACAAATATTGGAATGTTCAAGAAAAGCAGATTCGATATGAGCGTGGAGGTGATCAACCGGGATTAACGGCTTTTGAAAATAATAAGCCAGAGCTTTAGCAAAAGATAATCCTACCAGCAAAGAACCGATTAGGCCTGGACCCTGGGTCACAGCATAAGCATCGATGGCCTTAACCTGGAGATGGGCTCTTCGCAGGCTTTCGCTCACTACATAGCTGATAGAAGAAATATGCTGGCGAGAAGCAAGCTCAGGCACTATCCCCCCATAAGGGGCATGAATTTCATCCTGAGAAAGGACTATATTGCTCAACACAGTCCGATTTTCATCCAAAACGGCAGCTGCTGTTTCATCACAGGAAGTTTCAAGGCCTAAAATTCTCATTTCAATACGGCTCTCTAAGGACAGCGAGCTCTACAAATATGTAAATAGCTAATCCAATCATCAGACATTCACCCTTCACTTTTTTACTTTCAACCTTAAACTTTAAACTTCTCACTCCTCACTCCTTACTCCTCACTTTATTTTTAGTTCTGCCAGGCTTTTTTCAAAGGGAGGCCGGGCGATTCCTTTCTCTGTAATAATGGCTGTTATGTAATCAGCAGGGGTCAGGTCAAAAGCTGGATTTAAGGCTTTTATCTCAGGCAGAGTTATCAGCTGGCCATTAATCTCTTTCACTTCGCTGGGATCTCTTTCCTCAATGGGAATCTGACTTCCCTGCTTAAGACTAAAATCAACGGTGGTTAAAGGGGCAGCCACATAAAAAGGCAGGCCATGCTCTTTGGCTAGAACAGCGGCTGAATAAGTCCCGATTTTATTAGCGGTATCGCCATTAGCAGAAATCCTGTCAGCCCCGGTGATTACCATAGAAATCTTTCCTTGCTGCATCAAATAACCGGCCATGTTATCAGTAATCAGGATGACAGGAATATTTTCCCTGGCCAGCTCCCAACAGGTAAGGCGGGCTCCTTGCAGAAACGGTCTGGTTTCATCGACATAAACTTCTACTTTCTTTCCTTCCTCAACCACAGCCCGGATTATTCCCAGAGCTGTACCATAACCAGCTGTAGCCAAAGCTCCGGCATTACAATGAGTAAGGATTGCCTGGCCATCTTCTACCAAATGCTTCCCCCATCTGCCAATTTTCCTGTTGGTAGCAATGTCCTCCTTTTCTATGGCTAAAGCTTCCTCCACCAATTTCCTCTTTAGCCCCTCAAGGTCCCCCTTTTCATGTCTTCTAAAGACCCTTTCCATCCTCTCTAAGGCCCAAAAAAGATTGCGGGCTGTCGGTCGGGTGGCCTGCAGCCGCCCTCTGACAAGGCTAAAATGCCTGGCCAGATCAAAATCTTCTTTTTCCTTTACCTCTAATACACCCAGAGCCAGACCAAAAGCAGCGGCTACTCCAATGGCTGGTGCTCCTCTTATAATCATTTTTTCAATTGCTTCAGCTACCTGACGATAACTAGTGCAGCGGACATAGACTTCCTGAAGAGGCAGTTTTCTCTGATCAATCATAACAACCTGGCCATTTTCCCATTTAATGGTTGGCAGCATCTGTCATCTCCTTTTCCAAGGAGGAGTTTGTTCATCAGCCCAGCCCCATTTTTTCAACCATTTCAGGTATGTCGATTGAAACTTTTTCCATTCCTCTGGCACCAATGTCTTCTTTAACTGCTGAAAACAAAAAATAATCTGGAGGTCATTATCCCTTTTTATTTTTTCTGAAGGCAGGCCCAATTCTTTGGCCATTACCCCCTCCTCAAAGCTTTCCCAATAGGAAGTAAGATGACCGTAAATCTGGGAAAGAAGATAATGAAAAAAACCGCAGCTCAGGTTTTTATCCGCCAGCTTTTGAACTGATTTTAGAGCCTGATTTAATAATTTCTGCCTATCCTTACTTTGCTGATGGAGAGCCTGAGAGAGCAGAATATCCGAATATTTTTGGGAAGCTACCAGCAGAATCTGCTTCAATTTCGACTTCTGAGTGAGAAAAGCATAAATCTTGAAAGCAGCTCTCTCAAGCCCCATTTCCTGGAAAGAAAGAGCTGTGCCTAAAAGAGCCACCTCTTTAGCCCATTCCTCTCCTTGCTCAAAACCATAATCAAAAGCTCGAAGAAAACTCTCTTCAGCTGGCTGCCACAAACCAAGCTCCAACTCAGCCATTCCTTTGACCATTAAAGCCTGAGCCGAGGGGTTTTTCTCAGCTTCAAGTTCTGCTTCCTCAACTGCTCTTTTAAAAGCCGCGGCCGCCTTCTCTTCCTGATAAGAACGAGAATATTGCTGCCCCTGAACGTAATAATATTTAGCCTGTCTGAGATGGGAAAGGCAGGCGGGTTGAAGAAGAAAAGCTAAAAATACTACAAAAAAATAAATCCTCTTCGCAAGTAAAAAACCCTCGCAAGAAGACGATTTTTTAATTATTGCTGTCATAATTGGTAACAGATTTATTTATTCATCTTTGCTTTTATAATCTCGGTTGTTATTTTCCTTATCTTTGTCTGAGAAAGTAACTCGAGATTAAGAGAAAGGGCCTCATTAGCCATTGACTGCAGCCCTTCCAGAAGTCGCTGGCTTTTTTTAATTTTTTCTATGTCTTTTTTAGCCCGGCTTACTCTTGGCTCAAATTCATTAACAATTTTTCGGTAATTTCCTCTCTCCAATTCTGAAACAAACAAACCGCAGAGGAACGGGTCCTCCAGGCCCACAAGAGGATAAAGGGAGACAAAAGCTTTTCTCAGAGTTTTGATGTCTCCTTGTTCAATTTCTTTCTTAAAAGTCCGATTTAGGCTCTGGCTGCTTTTAAAAAAATCCAAGATGAATTCATCTGGTTTGCTGCTGATAATATCAGGGTCCAGCCAAACCTGCCAGGATAGAATATTTTCTTTCCATTGACGGCTTCTTTTTACAGCCCAGATAAGTGAGGCCGAAAGAAGAGGAAAATAAAGGTATGTCTTTTCAGGGATAAATTCAGCCAGGAAATCAAGGCCATTGGCAATTATTTTTTCCAGAGATACTTTTTTGACAGTCATTGTTAATTTAATATTAAAATTTAAAAGGATGGCTGTAAAGCATAAATGTCCCATCTGACCTTTTACGATTTATTTTTTATAAAGGTATCACGGCCCGTTGAGGAAACGGGCTCTTCAGTTCCGTTCTACGTTTTAGACCGTCCTTTTACGGTCTGCTGAGGACAGCATATCCTGCAGTTTACTCTTTACTATTCACTCTTTACTGTTTCTAGGGGAACATCAGACCCTGTAATTTACTCTTTACGTACATTTATTTTATTTCCATAAGGGCCATGAAGGCTTCCTGAGGAATTTCTACTCTGCCAATTTTTTTCATCCTCTTTTTGCCAGCTTTCTGCTTTTCCAGAAGCTTCATTTTTCGAGTATAGTCCCCGCCATACAGCTTGGCCAGGACATCCTTCCGATAGGGCTTAACAGTCTCTCTGGCAATAATTTTTTTGCCAATAGCTGCCTGGAGCAGAACTTCAAACTGCTGGCGGGGAATAAGCTTGCGCATCTTTTCCACCAGCTTTCTGCCTATAGCATAAGCCTTGTCTTTATGGACAATCAGGCTTAAAGCATCGACCGGCTCTCTGTTAACTAAAATATCAAGTTTAACCAAGGGAGCTTCCCTGTAGCCAGCTAACTCATAATCCAGAGAGGCATAACCCTGGGAAATTGACTTTAGTTGATTATAGAAATCAAACACCACTTCATTAAGAGGTAAAAGATAAGTGAGGAGAATGCGTTCTGAGCTTATATATTCCATTTTTTTCTGTTCTCCTCGGCGCACATCGAGCAGATGGAGGACACCGCCCAGGTATTTTTCTGGAGTTAAGATCAGGGCTTCTATAATTGGCTCCTCAATCTTTTTTATTTGGTGAGGAGGGGGAAGCTGGGCAGGATTTCGTATTTCCTGGACCTGGCCGTCAATAGTTTGAAGGCGGTAACTGACGCTGGGTGAAGTAGTAATCAACGATAAATCAAATTCTCTCTCCAGCCTCTCCTGAATTATCTCCCGATGAAGCAAACCTAAAAAACCGCAGCGCCATCCAAGTCCCAGGGCAGGTGAATTTTCCGGCTCAAACTGAAAAGAGGAATCATTAAGCCTTAATTTTTCCAGGGCTTTTCTCAAATCTTCAACACTGCTTTGGCCAGCAGGAAAGAGACCGCAAAAAACCATTGGTTTGGCTTCTTTAAAACCAGGCAGAGGCTGAGAGGCTCTCTTTTTATGAGTGGTTAAAGTATCGCCAATTCGAGCATGAGTTAATTCTTTAATGCCGGCTATAAGATAGCCGACTTCCCCGGCTGAGAGAGTATCAATTTTTAAAGGTTTGGGCGTTAAATATCCAATCTCTTCTACTTGATATACAGCCCCACTGGACATCAGCTCAATTTGCTGGCCGCTTTGGACCATGCCCTCAAAAACTCTAACCAGAATAACCACACCCCGGTATGAGTCAAACCAGGAGTCAAAAATAAGAGCCTTAAGGGGAGACTGAGAATCTCCTCGGGGAGGAGGGATGCGCTCAATGATGGCTTTTAGGACTTCGTCTATGCCAATTCCCTTTTTGGCACTGGTCAAGAGAACCTCTTCCCGCTTGAAGCCCAGAATATTTTCTAACTGCTGGAAAACAAGCTGAGTATTGGCTTGAGTCAGATCAATTTTATTAATAATGGGGATAAGCTTTAAATCATGCTGAAGGGCTAGATAAGTGTTGGCCAAAGTTTGAGCCTCCACTCCTTGGGAAGCGTCAACCACCAGTAATGCTCCCTCACAAGCAGCCAAGCTGCGGGAGACTTCATAGGAAAAATCGACATGGCCAGGAGTGTCGATCAAATTAAGAATGTAAGGTTCTCCCTCCTTTAGTTGATATTGAAGCCGAGCAGTTTGGGCTTTGATGGTAATGCCCTTTTCTCGCTCAAGCTCCATAGTGTCCAAAACCTGCTCTCTCAGCTCCCGTGGAGGAAGAGCTCCTGTTTTTTCAATCAGCCTGTCAGCCAAGGTAGATTTGCCGTGATCAATATGAGCAATAATCGAAAAATTCCTGATGTTTTTCATTGGGGTCAGACCTTCATAAGTTTCACAACTTTATTCATCTGGCCAGAAAGGAATTGATCCCTATCAATTTTTTCCTCAATCCTTCGAATCATATTAGCAATAGTTGAACATTCTCTTCCTAAAATTTTAGCTAAAGATTTATTACTTATCCCTCCATATCTGGCGCAAATAAAAGCATACAAAGCCCGAATATTGGAAGCCTTTGCTGTTCTGTTTCTGCCCAAAATACATTCCTGAGAGAACTCCGTTACATCTGAAACTAATTTTAATATATCGTCAGGTGACTTGATCTTTACAGCCAGCCGATCACGCAAATATTGAATTTCTTCTCTCTTTTTTACTTCATCTTTTTTCATATTATTCCTTATCTTTTTTTCAACTTTGGCCACAAAATCAGAGCTTCCCAAATAGCTCTGATTCACTGTATCATAAAATTCCTTTCGATGACCAATATTAAGTCCATCTCTAATAAATTTATGGTACAAATTTTTGGCTGAACACTCAGCCTCAGAAAACATAATCAAAATAAAATCTTTATTCACAAAATCTTGATTACAATAGCCAAGATAGACCGGATGACTGCTCCAGGCATAATCGTCGGGATTATCTACTAAACCTGCTCTCACAGGATTTAGATGAATATATCTAACTAATTCTAAGAGATACATTTCTCTCTCGCATAAAATGGCCTTATATCTTCCCTGAAAAAGATGCCCTACAGAGTTATACTTTTTATGGAAATAAATTGTATAGCTTTGTTGAATGCCTTGCATAATTTTTGATAGGGGCATAGCACCTGTCTCAATTAATAAATGGACATGATTGGGCATTAGCACATATGCATACAATATGAAGTTATATCGTTTTTGATACCTTTTTATCCGAGATATATAAACTTTATAATCCTGCTCATCCTTGAAAACTACCTGCTTATTGTTACCTCTTGCCAAAACATGGTAAAAAGCACCCAAGAATTCAATTCTTCTCTTCCTGGCCATCTTCATTATTTATGACGACCGAACTTGAGAATAATTGCAAATTTAATAAAGAAAATCAAACTATGAAAGTTATGAAGGTCTGACCCCGATGCTTGACTTTTAGGAGGGAGTAAAGTAATTTTGATTAATGGAAAAACCAAAGTTAAGACAACGTCCTCCAAGGAGGTCTAAATGTTTTTATTCGGTCCTGTGGGCCCGACAGAGCTTCTGCTTATTATTCTGATTATAGTAATTATCTTTGGAGCCAGAAAGCTACCTGAGTTAGGAAAATCCCTGGGAGAGGGAATTAAAAATTTCCGAAAATCGATAAGCTCCAAGGAAAAAGAAGATAAATCTTCTTCTGACAAGCCGGAGCCTCCTGACAAAAAAGAATGAGACGTATCATTGAAAAGCTGGCTCATGAGCGACAGCAGCGAGAAAATGAATTTTCAAGGAAGCTTGACGAGCTTAAAAAAAAATGCAGCCTATCCTCCCCTAAGAAACGTCCTTCCCCTCACCAGCCGTCAGCCAAAGAACTGGATCTAGCCTTAAAATCAATTAAAAAAACCGCTGTTAAGGAAAGAGGCCGCCTCTTTTCTTTCCTTTCTTCAAAAAAAGAAAAAGACACAGAATCTTCATCACTGCCCCCCGCCCGATCCATCCTGGTTTATCTTCAAGCCTTTGAAAATTATGTTGAGCAAAATCTGAGCCAAATGAAAGATTTAATTCTTAACCTGACCGAAGTCATTGAAGCTCAAACAGCTCTGACAGATGCTAAAGATAGAGAATGGGATGCTTTGGGGAGTAATCATGTAGGTATGATTTTTAAAAGTATGGAATGGCGGGTGGACAAGCTGGCTTCTGAATATGAAGATGTCAAAATTTTAATGAAAAAATTTCTTTTCCTTAAAGAAAAGCTCAGTCAGCTCCAAAGCCTATTAGCAGCCAAAAAAGAGCCATCTCCAGTTTTGATCAAAGAATTATTAGAGCCACTTGAGGATTGGTCCTATGCCGGCTTTGAAAACCGTTTTAGAGGTTATGGGGAAGAAGTTAAGAAACAGCAGCAAGGCTATATCACCTTTTTCTCCCAGGATAAAACAGTAGTAGATCTGGGTTGTGGCCGCGGTGAATTCCTGGAACTCCTCCAGGAAAAGGGAATAAAAGCTGAAGGTATTGATCTTAACCAGGCTATGGTCGAGACTTGTCTGGAAAAAGGACTCAACTGCCGACAGGGAGATTTACTGGAAAAGCTGGCCGAATATGAAGATGGATCTTTAGGAGGTCTTTTCTCCTCCCAGGTGGTAGAGCACCTATCTCCCTCTTATTTGAAGAGACTGGTTGAGCTTTCTTACACAAAACTTGCCCCTTCCACTTATTTGATTATAGAAACCATAAATCCAGCCTCTGTCTTTTCTTTTATTCAAATATATCTTCTTGATCTATCCCATCAAAAGGCCATCCATCCCCAAGCATTGAAATTTCTGCTGGAAAGTTCAGGTTTTGAACAAGTTGAGATTAAATATTCATCACCTCTTGAGCAAGAAAAGCTGCGAGAAATTCCCACTACCGATGATTTAACCTCAACCATAAATCAGAATATTGATAAACTCAATAAACTCCTTTACGGACCAGCCCATTATGCAGCTATCGGCTTAAAAGGAGCCTAAACTGCTTTGATTCTGGGAATCTCAATTATTATTATAAAAAGCGATTAATTCTAAGAGGAAATAAAAATGCCTGTTTATGCGGGTTTTGACCTGGGAGGCAGCCAGCTTAAATATGGCTTAATAAACAGCCAAGGAAAGATTCTCTTCCATAATTCCGTTTCTACACCGCTTCTAATTGAAGAACTTATCAGAATCTTAAAAAAATGCTGGTTAGATCTCAAGAAGCTGTCAAAGTCAAAAATTACTGCTTGCGGTTTTGGTTTGCCCGGAATCTTCAGCCTTAAGGAACAAAAAATAGTAAACTCTCCTAATTATCCACAGCTCAATGGCTTTTCTCTTCAGCCAGTTTTATCTCAATTTATAGACGTGCCTTATTGGATCAATAATGATGCCAATCTGGCCGCTTTGGCTGAGTTCAACCTGGGAGCTGGTCAAGGGAGTCAAAGTATGGTCCTCCTGACCATCGGCACCGGTATCGGCACTGGAATTATTCTGGAAGGAACACTCTGGCAAGGGAAATGTGGTTTTGGCGGTGAATTGGGCCATGCTCCAGTCAATCCTTTTGGAGAAAAGTGCCAGTGCGGCAGTTATGGCTGTTTAGAGACAGAGGTTTCTGCTCCTAAAATAGTAAAAAATTATAATGCTTTAAAAAATACTAACTATAAAATAACTGCTGAAGAAGTTTATAAAAGGGCCAAAAAGGGTGATAAAGCTGCCCTTAAAGCCTATGCTGAAGCCGGCCGTTTCCTAGGCGTGGGTTTGGCTATCGCCATTAATTTCCTAAATCCTGAAAAAATAGTCCTGGGCGGCGGGGTCATGAAAGGGGGAGAATTCCTGCTGCCCTCTGCTTTGGCCGAAGCCCGCCAGAGATCTTTTGAAGCTGCCTTTGACTGCTGCCATATAGAAAAAGCTGCCCTTGGTAACAAAGCCGGGTTTGTTGGAGCTGCCCTCTGGGCCAAAGAACAAGAGAAGTGAATAGTAAGGAGTGAGGAGTAAGGTGCTAGGAGATGCAGGCTCCGCTGACCCCCTAAGAAATAATTAGGAGTAAGGTGTAGGGTCTGCTGTCCTCAGCAGTCCATCTAAAAATGTAAACCATAAAACGTGAACAGCAAAATCTAAGGCTCGCTGATCTCAGCGGGCCGTATTCAGTAAACTGTAGGCTCCATTGTCCTTAACACACCATTTAATATTATTGTGGATCGGTCAGAGATCAGTTCCTAGAGGATCTATCATAAAGGAAAAATTATCCTCTGCCAAACTCACATTTTGACAATATTATATTAGCTTGTTATAAAAAAGGGGAAAAATGAATGAGAATATAAACGAATTAAAAAGACGGGTTAAATTAAAATTACCTTATTTAACTCGATCTCAAAAGACTATCGCCAACTATATTGTCGAAAATCCTCAAAAATTCGCTCTAAGTTCGGTTAGAGAATTAGAAAAAGAGCTCAAAATCAGTAAATCTACAATCGTGCGTTTAGCTCAAGCCCTTGGGTACAATGGATTTTATGGCTTAAAATCTGAGTTTCTAAAGGGTCTCCAGAATAATTTTGGCCCTATCCCTCGCTACAAAAAATTTTTGTCCATGCCCCACCAACAAATGGATTTTGTCAGATTGATAGCTGAGGAAACTTTCAGGAATATAAATAGCACTCTCCAGCTTATTGATAAAACTCAGTACAAAAAGGCCGTTAATCTCCTTAAGAATGCCAACCATGTCTATACTATCGGACTTGGGATCTCAAGCTGTCTGGCCGAAATGGCCACCTATTTACTGACTCGGATATCAATCAAATCTAATTTCATGGGCCATGGAGCTTTAAAATTCACTGAACAAATTATAAATATATCTAAAAATGATGTGATCCTAGCTTTCTCATTCCCTCCTTATTCTAAAGAAACAATAGAAGCCGCCCGTTATGCCCAGGAAAGATCCATAAAGGTTATATCTATAACAGACAAAACCACTAGTAAAATTGTTGAATACAGTGATGTGTTTTTGCAAGCTTCTGTAGAAAGCCTTACAATATCGAATTCTGTAATATCTGTTTTGCTCCTCTTATATGCCATCATTGCTCAATTAGGAAACGAATTAAAAAATAAAACATTAAAAACAATTGAGGCTATAGAGCATGTAAGAAAAGAGCACTCTTGAATATTAATAAAATCAACAATTTTAACGCTTTTAATAGATTTTCAGTTGTAAGTGGGTATAAAAATAATGTCCAAACAAATAAAAAAGTGGATGAATTTTAACTATGCCTGTAATATAAAAAAATTATAAGCTGAGGCCATTAAAGAAGGGATAAAATTTAATATATTCTTGACAATTTCATTATTTTTTAATATGTTAAATGAGACAGCTGTCTCATATAACATAATAGATGGGACAAAATAGAAGGAAAAAGCAAATATTAAATCGAAAATCCAGCATTATTTGGATTACTAATACAATTAGTATAAAAAATAGCAAAATTAGTTTATATTCTTTATTTGATAAGTGATTAAAAAAAGAATAAAAGAAAGAATATCTTTCAAAAATTAATGAAGGAGGTGATGTGAATAAGAATATTATGAAGAAAATTTTATTCTGGAGAGTGTTTCTCAAACAAAACATTCTGGGAATACACTATTTAAACAAAAAAAGGAGGTAAAATGCATAAAAAAATTCTTAAATTCTCATTG
>CAZEQD010000035.1:8999-21258 GCA_964514305.1 uncultured Eubacteriales bacterium | reverse complement strand
GGTTCATAAATTTTGGCAATTTTGATGGCCATATTGAAACGCCGAAGAATTTCTAAGGCAGATTTTAATATTTCTTTATCAGTCAGTAATTTTTTCTCTGGGTGAGGCTTATCCATATTTTTATCCTTGGCTTTTCTTCTGGTCAAAAGATGGAAAGCTCATTTTCTCAAGCATATTTAAAGCTAATCTTTTTACTTGGCGATGTCTAGACTTAGCTCCTCTATGTAAGATGTCAATAACGGTGGTCTTGTCTACTGTCTCCTGCTCTAAGGCTTTTAGAGCACAAAGGGAATTTTCTACCCTTTTATGGAAGGAGAAAAAGCCTGTTTTAGTTATTATTTCTTTTATTGTCTTCAGGGCAAGTTTATTTCTACTTCGGGCCAAAAGATTTAAAAGGGTTTGCTTTTCCCTGCGGCTCCTTTTCTTAAAGGATTTATGTTTGATAATGTTGAGAACAGGCTTAAGGAGAAAATCATCAGGAGGAGAGACTATATTTTCGGCTGCTGCAATTCGGATGTCTTCTTCTTTATCTGCTAAAAATCCGATTAAGATCTTGGAGGCAGTTGACTCTTTAATTTTTCCTAGAGCCTGAATTGCTGCTTGTTTTATAGCTCTATTTTGATAAGGGATGAAATGGGCCAAGAGTTGAATCGCTTTTTTTTCTCCTGAGGAACAAAGAATGGCTATAACCTCTTGGGCCAAGGCTGGTTTATCTTCATCGGCTATCTTTATCAATTTCTCCCAATTTTTATTAGCCACCACTCTTAGGAAATTTAAGGCATCTTTCTGAAAACGGGGATTTTTTAACTCTCCATAGAGCTGGCCTAAAAATAGTATGGCTTCAGAACCAAGATATTTTAAATAATCAAAAACAGGCCTAAAATCAGTAATATAACATTTTTTAAGTGCATCCTTAACTAAATCTAAAGATTGTTTATTTTTCCTGTTTTGAAAAAAGCCATTTAGTAGATTTACTCTTTGTTTATCTTGAAATTGGAGGTCCTGACGCAGCTCATAAATATAACTCATGATTTGGCTGGCCAAGCTGAAATTTCCTTGTTGGATGATTTGCTTAAGTGTGTTTTCCAGGGCTTCAAGATTGGCTGAAAAGCGCTGGATATCATCTTCTAGACTCAGGATTTCCAGGATTAGAAAAGCTACCTCTTCTTCAGAGGATAATTGGCGGTTGCTTTCAAGCATGTATTTAAGTTTTTTATTCTCTTTTTCACTTAAAGAAGAGTAGAATTCTTCTGATTCGAGCCTTTTTATTTCCATCTCCTCCTGAGCTTTTTCTTCAAGGCTGACTGTTTTAGCCTCTGTTTCAACAGGAGAGGCTAACTTTTTAAGCTCTTCTCTATCTTCGGGAGTGAGAGCAATAGAGCCAGTTTCTAGTTGGTGGTGTTCGATTTTAAATTCAATCGGTTTCTTGCCTGCTCCAATCTTTGTTTCCAAAAAATCATCGGGAGCGAAATAGCGAATGTGGGCAAAATCTTTTTCCCAGAGTAGACTGACAATATCACTTTCGCCAGGGGGAGATTCATAATATTTTTTTATCAGCCCTAGAAATTCCTGGAGCTGGTTATAATTTAGGCCTTTATAAAAAAATAGCTTTTGCAGGCCATCTTTAAAAAAGAGAAAAGGAAGACTTTTGATAAAGCTTTCATCTTGATAAACTGTTTTTCCTTGGTAGCTAAATGAAAATTCATCAACATCGAGTTCTAATTTCCAGTTTTCTTCCAGAAATTTTATCATCTTTTCTGCTAGCTCGTGAATAAAACTCTTTACAGAGGAATGGTCAGGAGGAAAAATTTTTATTAAAGAAACAGTTTTAGCCAGGAGAGCGGTTATTTCTTTAACCTTTTCTGCAATTTCCTCCTTAGATTTTTTCCCTTCTTGATTGTTATTTGAATTATTTACAGTTGCTGGCGGTGAAGAATTTTTTGTCCAATTTCCCATGTATTTATCCTTAAAAATTAAGGGTAAAAATCGATAAGCTCAACATATTTATCCGGCTCTCCATCTGTTTACTTCTTTAATCTAATATTTTTTTTCCTTTTTAGCAAATTATTTGTCTCCATAAAAAACAACCTTCTTGTAGAGAAGAGCATAGATATGCTATTATTCATTTCCTTGAGGAGGTATTTCCAACACCGTGATAAATAATAATGAGTAAAGTTGTCTCTAGAGGTAGCGATTTTCTTTCAGCCGAAGCCCATAGCGATGGGTGGGGGGCCTTGGCCAGGATAGGAGAAATTTCTGCCATATTTCATTTCTTGGTGAAAACTTTCAGCCATCACGGAAATGGAAATGCTCACTTCCCCTGAAAAAAATTTTATGGTTAAAAGGAGGATTGATGAAATCAAGAATTAGTCTTAGTATTTTATTTATTTTGTTGATGTTAATAGGCGTTGTCTATTCAGCCCAGGAAGCTCGCTTGCTGCGTTTTCCAGCCATTTATGGTGATCAAATTGTTTTCACTTATGCCGGGGATTTATATACAGTTCCTGCTAAAGGAGGAGTGGCCAGAAAATTAACCAGCCACCAGGGTTTTGAAATTTTTGCTCGTTTTTCACCTGATGGTCAGTGGATAGCTTTTACGGCTGAATACGATGGCAATAGAGAAGTTTATTTGATGCCTCGAGAAGGAGGAGTACCTCGGAGATTGACATATACAGCCAGTCTGAGCCGGGATGATGTTTCTGATAGAATGGGGCCTAATAATATTGTGATGGGCTGGATGCATGATAATCAGCATATAGTCTTTCGTTCCCGTTGGCATGAATGGAACAGTTTTAACGGACAGCTCTATTTGGCCTCAATAAAGGGCGGAATTCCTCAACAACTTCCTTTGCCGAGAGGAGGATTTTGTTCTTTTTCTCCAGATGACAAAAAATTGGCCTACAACCGTATTTTTCGTGAATTCAGAACCTGGAAGCGTTATAGAGGAGGAATGGCTGATGATATTTGGATTTATGATTTTGAGACCAAGAGAATAGAAAACATCACCAATAATCCAGCCCAGGATATTATTCCTATGTGGAGCGGACAGAAAATTTATTTCCTTTCAGACCGAGATGAACTGAAGAAGATGAATCTTTATGTTTATGATTTAAAAACCAAAGAGACAAAAAAATTAACCGACTTTAAAGAGTATGATATTAAATTTCCGTCACTCGGCCCTCAAGCCATTGTCTTTGAAAATGGAGGTTTTATTTATAGGTTTGATTTAAATAAGGAAATAGCGGAAAAAGTTCCAGTGATCATAGCTGATGATTTGCCTTTAGGGCGAAGCCAGATTGTGAAAATTAAAGATAAGATCACTAATTATGAAATCTCACCTGATGGCAAACGAGCTCTTTTTGGAGCTCGAGGAGATATATTCACCGTCCCTGCTAAGTATGGCAATACTCGTAATTTGACGGCCACTTCAGGAATTCATGAAAGAAATTCAAAATGGTCACCTGATGGGAAATGGGTAGCCTTTATCTCTGATAAAAGCGGGGAAGACGAGATTTATATCATTCCTCAAGACGGTTCAGGTCCACCAGTTCAAATTACCACAGGGGCCGATACCTATAAATATCAGATTTATTGGTCTCCAGATTCTAAAAAGATTCTTTGGGCTGATAAGCTTCTTAGGCTAAATTATGTCAATATTGAAACGAAAAAAATCGTCCAGGTAGCCAAGGCTACAAGATGGGAAATAAGTGAATATGTCTGGTCACCCGATTCTCAGTGGATAGCTTATGCTAAGCCCGAAGAGAAGGGTATGACCAAGATTTATCTCTACAATTGTCCTGCCCATAAAACATATGAAGTTACAGAAGGTTGGTATTCGTCATATTCTCCTTCTTTCCATTCAGGAGGCAAATACCTATTTTTTGTTTCCGATAGAGATTTTAATCCTGTTTATAGTAGAGTAGAGTGGAATTATGCTTATATTTCCATGTCCAGGATCTATCTTGTCACTCTTTCTAAGATTACCAAGTCTCCTTTTACTCCTCAAAGCGATGAGGTAGAGATTAAAAAAGAGGAAGGAAAGACAGTTTCCGGAGCTGAAAAGAAAGAAGCAAAGACAAAAAAAATAACTGTTAAAATAGATCCAGAAGGACTTAAAGATCGTATTGTGGCCCTGCCCATTCAGGTGGCTGATTATTGGCATCTAACATCTGTAGGCGACAGAATCTACTACATGATGAGAAGTGATAGAGACAGGAAAGCCTCTTTGAAGATGTATGACCTTAATAAGAAAAAAGAAACTAACCTGGGGAACATTAATGACTATGAAATCTCTTTTAATCAGAAAAAAATGCTGGTTTCTCAGGATAAATCTTATGCCATAATTGATCTTCCTCAACAGTCTATAAAACTAAAGGAAAAGCTTGATCTTTCTCATCTTGAAGCAAAGGTAAATTTCAAAGAGGAGTGGAATCAGATTTTTAATGAATGCTGGCGACAAATGAAATATTTCTTTTATGCACCCAATATGCATGGTCTAGATTGGCAGGCTATGAAAAAACGATATCAACCTCTAGTTAAGTACGTCAATAACAGAGCTGATCTAACTTACATTATTGGGGAAATGATTGGGGAGCTTAATGTCGGCCACACTTATGTTGGGGGAGGCGATATTCCCCGTCCTCCTAAAGTTGAGGTTGGAATGCTCGGGGCTCAGTTCAAGAAGGATGAAAAAAGTGGCTATTTCCAAGTAACAAAAATTCTAAAAGGTCAGAATTGGGATAAATCACTTCGGTCTCCTTTGACTGAAATAGGAGTTGGGGTCAAAGAAGGAGATTATATTATTGCTATCCAGGGTAAACCGACCAATAAAATGGTTGATTTGTATGAGGCCTTAGTAAACACTGTCGGCAAACAAGTCAAGCTACGAGTCAACTCCAAGCCTGAAGAACAGGGAAGCAGGGAAGTGGTTGTCGTCCCTATTAAAGATGAACTCTCGTTATACTATTATAATTGGGTTCAGAAAAATATTGAGAAAGTAACAAAAGCTACCAACGGCAAAGTTGGCTATATCCATATCCCTGATATGTCGAGGCAAGGATTAAATGAATTTGTTAAGCATTTTTATCCTCAGTTAAAAAAGAAAGCTCTTATCATTGATGTTCGTGGTAATGGTGGCGGTAGCGTTTCGCCGATGATAATTGAGCGACTGCGTCGCCAAATGGACATGGTAGATATGTCCAGGGATACCACCCCCCAGCCGGATCCATTTGCAGTTTTAGTAGGACCTAAAGTATGTTTAATGGATGAATTTTCTGCTTCAGATGGAGATATTTTCCCTTACCGGTTCCGAAAGAATAAATTAGGAAAATTGATAGGCAAGAGGACTTGGGGAGGCGTAGTTGGTATCCGCGGCTCTTTGCCTCTGGTTGATGGTGGCTACTTAATGAAACCAGAATTTGCTGTTTACAGTACTGAGGGCAAAAAGTGGATAATTGAAGGAAAGGGAGTTGAACCTGATATTTATGTCGATAATGATCCAGCTCAGGAATTTGCAGGTAATGACCAGCAGTTGAATAAAGCCATCGAAGTAATTCTCGAGGAGTTGAAAACTAAAGAGAAAGAACTGCCTAAAATTCCTCCATATCCCATTAAGAAAAAATAAGAGCAGAGGTATTCGTCCTAATTGTTGACAATTTAAAGAGGATTAACTATGGCCGATAAAAATAAAGTGAAAGTTAGCTGTATCCAATGTGGAACAACTAATTATTATCCATTAGACCAAAATGGGAAAAAAGTTGTCTGCGGGCGTTGCCATCAGCCTTTGCCTCAACCTGGTTCGGTAATAGAACCATCTCTCCCTCAAGTTCAAGCCATTCTTCAGCATTCTTCTCTTCCCATTTTAATTGATTTTTATTCCCCTGCCTGCGCTCCATGCCATATAATGAATCCCCTGGTTGATAGTCTTGCTCAAAGAAGAAAAGGAGAGCTGATGGCAGTTAAAATTAACGTTGATCTCTATCCTCAATTGGCTGCCTCTTTTCGAGTTCAAGCGGTGCCCACCTTCATTATTGTTAATAAGGGACATGAAAGAGGCAGAACTAGCGGGGCTATGTCCGAGGCAGACTTTGCTTTATGGGTGGCCAGTCTGATTTGAAGCAAGAAAAAATTTTAATTTTCTTCTAAAATAAATTTTAATTTAGTTAGGGAGAAGAAAATAATGACTGTCTATGATTTGATTCTTAGTCGGAGGACAATCCGTCAGTTTTTAGCTAAGCCAATATCTAAAATAGTATTAGAAAAATTGGTCAATGCAGCCAGATTAGCTCCCTCAGCTGCTAATCTTCAACCCTTAGAGTTTGTGGCTGTCAACGATCCAGAGCTTAATAAGGCTGTCTTTTCCTGTTTGAGATGGGCAGCTTATATTTCTCCTGAAGGGAATCCTAAGCCAGGTCAAGAACCCAGAGCTTATATAGTAGTCTTAGTCAACACAAAAATTAGTGATAAAGGTTTTGAAAGGGATTCGGGGGCAGCTCTTGAAAATATGATCCTTGCTGCTTGGGAAGAAGGAATTGGCAGTTGCTGGGTTATCTCAATCGATAGATCAAGAATTCATCAGATATTAGGGATTCCTGAAGAGTATAAAGTGGATTCTATTTTAGCTCTCGGTTATCCGGCTGAAAAACCGATAATAGAAGAGATAAAGGATTCGGTCAGATACTGGAAAGACGAAAATGCCCAACTTCATGTGCCTAAGAGGAAATTAGAGGAAGTTTTTCATTTCAATAAGTTTTGACATTATTTATTCCCCTGCCACCATAAGCTCTTTTATTTTTATAGTAGGACCGGCCAGCAGAGATCGCCAATCAGGGTCGTTGCCAATAATTTCAATATTATTTAAAATTTCTCCTAATTGGCCAGAAATCGTTATTTCTGAGACGGGAAATTTCACCTCTCCTTTTTCTACCCAGAGACCAAAAGCTCCTTTTGAAATCTCGCCAGTAAGAGGATTAAGTCCATGACCTATTGTTCTGATTAAGATTAATCCTTTCTCCAAAGAGTTTATTATATTTTGAGGCGAATTATCATCTGGGACTAGATAGAAATTATTAGGGCTTACACCTGTTCCTTCAGCGTTGCCTGTAGACATCAGCTTTAATTTACGAGCTGCATAGGAATTGCATAGGTAATTTTTTAAAACGCCTTTTTCAATGACAGCTGTTTTTTGGCAAGGAACCCCTTCACTATCAAATGGCCTCGAACCAAGCTTTCCTGGTAAAAGGCCATGATCATAAATATTTACCTTCTTATTGGCAATTTTTTGGTGAAGTTTGCCTACCAAAAAGGAAGCTTTTTGATAAATAGAAACTCCTGAGATACAAGCGAATAGAAATCCCAATAGCCAGGAGGTCATCATTGGTTCAAAAATAACAGGGACTTTTTGCGTTTTTATTTTACGAGGATTTAACTGGCGGACAGTTCTTTCCACCGCCTTTTTGGCAATTTCAGCAGGAGATTCCAAGTCTTTCCAGAATCGTTGAGCTGAAAACCAAAAATCTTCAACTTTGTTGTCAGGATCTCCGGCTTGGAGACCAAGACTGAGACTACAGAAAGTTTCACTATATTGATGGAGAAATCCATGAGAGTTGGCCAGGACATGTTTTATCTCTCTGGTTTCCAGGCTGGCTCCATGGGAATTTGTTATCCTTTTATCAGCCATAGCTATCTTTTCGGCCTCCTTAGCCACAGCTATTTTTGTTTTTGTTTCTAAACGAGGAATTTCTGGGTCATATAGCTTAAGTGATGAAGGTTTGATTGAAAAAGGGGAGAGGTCTGGCAGTCCAGCAAACGGGTCTGGATTAGTCACTTGAGCTCGGTCAATGGCTTTGACCACTAGATTTTTGAGAGTTTCCGGAGATAAATCTGAGGAAGTAGCCCAGGCGGTTTTTTTGTCTTTTATTATTTTAAGAGCAAGAGAAGTAATCCCGGCTTCAACCAGGTTTTCAATTTTCCCTAACCTTACATCTAGACTAAATTCAAGGCTGTCAGCAATGGAAACCTGGCTTTCATCAGCTCCTTTAGCCTGAGCGTAAGTGACTAAATGTTCAGCTATGTCCCCTAAAGATGAGATGGCCTTCTTTCTATGGCTCATTCCCGGCCTCCAACAGTCATTTTATCGATCTTTAAAGTGGGACAGCCATCATTGACTGGAACTTGTTGGCCGCCTTTGCTGCAGGTTCCTGTTTGGAGACCAAATTTTAAGTCTGAACCAACCATGCTTATTTTATTTAAAATATCAATATTGCTTCCGATGAGAGTAGCTTGTTTAACGGGCGAGGTTAATTTGCCTTCTTCTATCAGAAAGCCTGAGCTAACTGAAAAAGTGAATTTACCAGAATCTTCCACTTGACCTCCTTGGTATTTATAAGCATAAAATCCTCGGCTGATTGATTTTATTATTTCCTGAGGCGAGTATTCACCGGCGGCAATATAGGTATTACTCATTCTGGGAAGAGGAAAGCAAGTGAAATTTTGGCGGCGGCCATGTCCGGTAAGCGAGGCTTTCATTAATTTAGCCGAGAGTTTATCCTGAAGAAAACCAACCACTTTACCCCTTTCAATGAGTAGCGTTTTCTGAGGGATTGTACCTTCATCATCCATATTATAGCTGCCGCGAAAATAGGGAATAGTTGGGTCATCATAAATTGTTAATTGAGAGGTGCCTACTTTTTTACCCATTTTATTCCAGAAAACAGAGGTCTTTTTACGGTTAAAGTCAGCTTCAAGGAGATGGCCGACAGCTTCATGAATCAAGACACCACTATGTCCTGGAGCCAGGACAACAGGCATTTCACCAGCTGGGGGAGCTACTGCTTCTAACAGAAGAAGAGCTTCTTTAGATGCTTCTTGTCCAATGGTCTGGGGGGTTAACTTCTTGGAAAAATATTCCAGACCAACTCTACCGCCCCCTCCATAGTAGCCTACTTCTCTTTTGCCTGATTTTTCAGCAATAGCTGAGCAGGTAAGTTTTAGCAGTGGTCTTGAATCAAAGGTAACTATTCCTTCTGAATTAGCAATTATAATGGTTTGGAGCTTGTCGACAAGATTGACCTTGACTTTTTTTATAAGAGAGCTGAAGCTTTGAGCTGCCGCATAGGTTTTTTTTACTAAGGATATTTTTGTCTGGAGGTTGCTTTCATAGGCTGGGATTTGAATAGGGTAGAAATTATGTTTCATTGGTAAGGGATTGAGTTGAAAAGGAGATATCCTTTTAGTCTGGTTAGCAACGGAGGCGGCTGTTTGAGCCGCCTTTTTTATTTTATTCAGGGAAAAGCTGTTGGTATAACCAAAACCTGTTTTCTCTTTTGAAATAACCCGAATTCCCAGGCCCTGGCTAATACTTTCGGCCGTTTCTTTGATAATGTCATCTTCCATATTAATATAATTATAGGTACTATGTTCTAGATAAATCTCTGAAAAATCACCTCCCTGACTGAGAGCAAGATCCAGAATCAGATAAAGATTAGCTAAGTCCAGGTTGAAAGTTTTTTCTAAGGTAAGAGATAATGAGTCTTTCATTTTAAACTAAAATAAACTGTTATCAGATTTATTGCAAGCCTAGAAAAGGGGGTCAGGCCTTCACATTTGACATAAAATTAATGTTAAGTGTAAAAAGCTGAGCTTTGCTTTTTCTTTTCATTTGTCAATAAACTAATACCAAATGTGAAGGTCTGACCCCCTTTAAATTCCTGTTTGACTGAGTTGCTAAGAAAAATTATAATCAATGCCTGTGAAAACTGAAAAACTTGATTCTATTATAAAAACAGCTCTTGAGGAAGATCTGCCTCAAGGAGATATTACTTCTGAGAGTATTATTGAACCTAATTTCTTTTCAGAAGCGATAATTTTGGCCAAAGAAATGGGGATTTTAGCTGGGATTGAGGTGGCTCAAAGAGTTTTTCAGTTGATAGACGATACTGTTATTTTCCGAAAGAGATTAAAAGATGGGAAGCCTTTTGATCCTGGTCAAATCTTGGCTGATCTTAAAGGTAACTCTATATCTATTTTAAAAGCAGAAAGGACAGCTTTAAACTTTCTCCAGCGTCTTTCAGGTATTGCTACTATTACTCATAAATTTGTGGAAGCTTTAGAAGGCAGCAAGACTGCTATTCTTGATACGCGAAAAACGACACCAGGCCTAAGAGCTTTAGAAAAGTATGCTGTCAGGATGGGCGGAGGAGAGAATCACCGCTTTAACCTTTCAGAGATGGTGTTGATTAAAGATAATCATCTGTGTCTAGTAAAAAGTATAGCATATGCTGTCCAAAGAGCTAGAAAAAAGGTAGGCCCTGAGGTTGAAATTGAAGTTGAGGTTTCCACTCTTGAGGAAGCTGAAGAAGCAATTAAGAGTGGAGCTAACAGAGTCATGCTTGATAATATGGATCTGGAAGAGTTAAAGAAAGTAGTCCCTCAGCTCAAAGGGAGGATTGCCCTGGAAGTCTCAGGGAAGGTGAGTTTGGCTGAAATAAAAGAACTGGGTTCCCTTGGGGTAGATTATATTTCAATAGGAAGTTTAACTCATTCTTATAAATCAATTGATATTAGTTTGGAATTTTTAGGATAGAGTTTATGACTAAAGAGCAGAGTTTATTTACCGATGTATTAATTATTGGCAGCGGAATTGCTGGCGCTAGTACAGCTTTAGAAGCTGCTAAAAGTGGTTTGAGAGTTATTGTTTTAAACAAAAACTCAAAGATTGAAGAGTCTAATACTTTTTATGCTCAAGGGGGGATTGTTTCCCTTGGGCATGATGATTACCCAGAATTATTAAAAGAAGATATAATCAAAACGGGAGATAGAATCAATAATCCCGAAGCAGTGGAAATTCTGGCCAGGGAAGGGAAAAAGATGGTCGACAACATTTTGATCAAGGAGCTGGCTATTCCCTTTACCCGCAGTTCCCCAGATTCTTTAGATTATGCTCAAGAAGCTGGCCATTCACGTCGAAGAATTCTTCATATTAAGGATACTACAGGCAAAACAATAGAAGAAAAATTTATTGAAGCCTTGAAAAAATATTCAAATGTTACACTTTTGCCTGATTTCACAGCCGTTGATTTACTGACTATTCCTCACCATTCTAAGAATCCCATTGCTTTTTATAGAGAGCCGCAGTGTATTGGAGCTTATGTATTAGATAATAAGAGACATAGAGTAACAAATATTTTCGCTGCTTATACGGTTTTGGCTACAGGCGGCTGTGGAGCTCTTTACCTTTATACTTCTAATCCCAGAACTGCCATTGGTGATGGTTACGCTATGGCTTATCGAGCAGGAGCCAGGATTGTCAATATGGAATATATTCAATTTCACCCTACCTCGCTTTTCCATAGAGATGCTGATGGATTTCTGATTTCTGAGACAGTAAGAGGAGAGGGAGCTCGCTTAAAAACCAAGGATGGAAGGGCGTTTATGGAAGATTATTCAGAGAAAAAAGACCTGGCTCCCCGGGATGAGGTTACTCGAGCTATTTATGAAGAAATGACTAATACCAGTTCTAGTTATGTTTATCTTGATTTGGCCTCCTACGCTAAAGTTGATATTAAAAAAAGATTTCCTAATATTTATCAAACCTGTTTGAAATACGGTATAGATATTACTAAAGAACCTATTCCTGTTGTCCCTGCTGCCCATTATTGTTGCGGTGGGGTACTGGTAGATAGCTGGGGACTGAGCTCTCTTAAAGGACTTTATGCAGTAGGAGAAGTAGCTTGTACTGGTCTTCATGGAGCCAATCGTCTTGCTTCTACTTCTCTTTTAGAAGGTTTGATCTGGGGAACAAGAGCAGCCCAGCATATTACAGCTCATTTTAATCCTACTCTCTCTTATAATCCTTCAGAAATTCATGAATGGTACTATCCCCAAGAAGAGGAAGAGATTGATCCAGCCTTAATTAATCAGGATTGGCTGGTCATTAGGGCTACTATGTGGAATTATGCTGGTATTATCCGCACTCCCAAGCGTCTGGAAAGAGCTAGAGCTGATCTTGACTATCTTCGTCACCGGATAGAAAAGTTTTATAAGGAAGCTAGGATGGATGCTAAGATTGTTGGCTTAAAACACGGCATCCAGGTGGCCCAGCTTATTACTACAGCCGCTATTAATAATCCTATCAGCCGCGGCGCCCATTTTATAAAATCAGGCAAGAGCGACTAATCATCCGGCCATAGCGCTGTTTGTAGCATCTGCTACCCTCAGCAGACTGTTAATCCTATGTCATAAGTCGTGAGATGTAAATCGT
>CAZEQD010000035.1:0-8899 GCA_964514305.1 uncultured Eubacteriales bacterium | reverse complement strand
TGCTACCCTCAGCAGACTGTTAATCCTATGTCATAAGTCGTGAGATGTAAATCGTGAATCGTGAGTCGTATGTGTCCTGTAGGGTCCATTGTCCTCAATGGACCGTTTAACTTTATTGACTTTTTCCTATAGAGAAATAAAATAACTTATTCTATAATAATAAAATAAAATTTCGCCTGGAGTAGATTATGTCAGATAGTGAATGGATAAAGGAAACTCTAAACCTGCCTCAAACTTCATTCTCTATGAAAGCCAAACTCCCTTTAAAAGAACCAGAGTTTATTAAAAAATGGGAAGACATTAATCTTTATCAAAAGATTCAAGAAAAAAGAAAAAATTCGCCGACTTTTGTCCTCCATGATGGGCCTCCCTATGCTAATGGGAATATTCATTTGGGAACTGCTCTTAACAAAATTCTAAAGGATTTTATTATTAAAACTAAGACCATGGCCGGCTTTAAATCTCCTTATTTACCGGGTTGGGACTGCCATGGGCTGCCTATTGAAATTAAAGTAGATCAGCTCCTAGGAGAGAGGAAAAAGTCGCTGTCAATAATTGCCATTCGAGAAGAATGTAAGAAATATGCTCTTAAATACGTAAATATTCAGAGGAGGCAGTTTAAAAGATTAGGAGTATTTGGAGAATGGGATACCCCCTATTTAACTATGAATCCGGAATACGAAGGCGAGGTTCTTCGCTATCTGGCTTCTTTTTTTGCTTTAGGCAATGTCTATAAAGGCAAAAGACCAGTTCATTGGTGTCCTCACTGCCAGACAGCCTTAGCTGAAGCTGAGATTGAATATAAAGACCATAAGTCTCCTTCCATTTATGTTAAGTTTCCTGTAATTTCAGATCTCTCCCAGAAGTTCCCCGCTTTAAAAAGTAAAAAAATATTCGTTTTAATCTGGACAACTACTCCTTGGACTCTGCCGGCTAACTTAGCTATCGCTTTTCACCCCGATTATGAATATGCTGCTTTTGAAGCCAAAGGAGAAGTATATATTGCGGCCAAGAGGCTTATTCCTGTCTTAGCAGAAGAGCTAAATCTGGAAGAGACTAAAATACTGGTCACTTTTTTAGGGAAAGAATTAGATGGTTTTAAGGCAGCTCATCCTTTTATTAAGAGGGAATCGATCTTTGTTCTGGCTGATTATGTTACTCTTGATCAGGGAACAGGCTGTGTTCATACGGCTCCTGGCCATGGCTATGAAGATTATCTCACAGGTTTAGCTTATAAACTTGATATTTATACACCAGTTGACAGCCAGGGCAGATTTATACCTCAAGTAAAAAAATATGGTGGCCTCGATGTTTTTTCGGCCAATAAAAAAATCATAGAGGACATGAAAAAAGATGGCTCTTTACTCAAGGTTGAAGAAATTGTTCATTCTTATCCTCACTGTTGGCGCTGTAAAAATCCTGTCATTTTTAGAGCCACAGCTCAATGGTTTATCTCTATGGATAAAAATAATTTACGCCACAAAGCCTTAGCCGAAATAAAGAAGGTACGCTGGATACCTCCCTGGGGAGAAGAAAGGATCGCCAACATGCTAAAAGCTAGACCGGATTGGTGCATTTCCCGCCAACGTTCTTGGGGTGTACCTATCCCTGCTTTTTATTGTCATGATTGTGGGCAGATAATAGCCGATGAAAAAATTGCTCTTAGGGTGGCTGATATCTTTGCACAGGAGGGTTCTAATGCTTGGTATCTTAAGTCAGCTGAAGAACTCCTCCCATCCGAAACGAAATGTCCTAGCTGTGGCTCCAAAAAATTTAATAAGGAAAACAATATCCTTGACGTCTGGTTTGAATCAGGAGCCAGTCATAATGTTTTAGGAAAAAGAGAAGACCTTCCCTGGCCTTCTGACTTCTATGTCGAAGGTCATGACCAATATCGAGGTTGGTTCAACAGCTCACTCTTAGTGGGAATTGCTGCTAAAAATGCTGCTCCCTATAAGACAGTTATTACTCATGGTTTTGTCCTTGATGAGCAGGGGAGGGGAATGTCTAAATCTTTGGGCAATTTTATAGAGCCTGAAGAAATAATTTCCAAAAACGGAGCTGAAATTTTAAGACTGTGGGTAGCTATGCTCAATTATAAAGAAGACGCTCGTTTCGGGGATGAAATATTACAAAGGTTGATCGAAGCTTATCGCAAAATAAGAAATACCTGGAGATTCCTTCTGGGAAATCTTTATGATTTTCATCCTGATGAAGAGGAAGTGGAACTGGAAGAAATGGAGTTTCTGGACAAGTGGATACTTGAGAAATGCTCAAAACTAGGAAAAAAAATATTAAAGGCCTACCAAAAATATGAATATCACCTTGTCTTTCACACTATCTATAATTTCTTTACTGTAGATTTAAGTGCTTTTTACTTAGACGTTCTCAAAGACAGACTTTATTGTTCTGGAAAAAAGTCTAAGCTTCGAAAATCTGCTCAGACAGCTTTATTTTATCTTCTGAAATGGACACTCCTTTTAACAGCCCCCATTCTTCCTTTTACCACTGAAGAAGCCTGGGAAGTTATGCCTGATTTTAAAGGAAAAGAAGAATCAGTTCATCTTGAACTTTTTCCTCCTTTGGATAAGGGCTGGCTTGAAGAAGAGCTTTTCAAAGAAGGAGAAGAGTTATTGGCGGTCAGGGAGCAGGTTCTTAAAGAATTAGAAGATGCCAGGGAGAAGAAGTTAATTGGCAATTCTTTAGAAGCAGCTGTCAAACTTAAATATCCAGCTTCCCAAGCTAAGCTGCTAAATAAGTATAAAGAATTATTATCTTCGCTGTTTATTGTTTCTGCCGTTAGCCTTGAGCCTTTAACTCAGGAAGAATTAGAGATAGAAGTTGTTAGAGCTCAAGGTGAAAAATGTCAGCGCTGCTGGAATTATTCCCCTTATGTTGGTCAAAGCTCTAAATATCCTCAATTTTGCCAGAGATGCGAGCAGGTGGTGAAGGAGATATCTTGATAGCCAAAAGGGTTTATTATTTTCTCTTTATTGTTGGCATGTTAGCCGTTGACCAGATATCTAAATATTTTATCGTCCGTTATCTTCCTCCTTTCAGCCGAATTAGGGTTATTCCTGGTTTTTTCGACTTGACCCACATTCATAATAGAGGGGCTATCTTTGGTTTTCTTTCTCAGTCTGGGAGTCAAACAGTCTATTATTTACTATTATTGGCTTCGTTGTTGGCTCTCTTCCTGGTTGTTTATTATTTTTTCAAAGCTTCTCCAGATGAAAGATTCTTAGAGTTGTCTCTTTCTCTAATTTTGGCCGGTGCTTTGGGTAATTTACTGGATAGAATTGGCCGAGGGTTTGTTATTGATTTCCTGGACTTCTACCTTGGCCATTTACACTGGCCGTCTTTCAATGTAGCTGATGCCTGTGTCAGTTTGGGAGCGTTGTTTCTAATTTTTATCCTATTTTTTAAAAGAAGGCCTTGATGTTTCCTATTCTCATCAAAATCGGTCCAATAACCATTCATACTTATGGTTTAATGCTGGCTTTAGGTGTGGGTATGGGTTTTTGGTTTTTGTTTATTCAAGCCAAAAAGCAGAATTTACCCACATCCAGGCTGATTGATATGGCTTTTTATACTATCATTATCTCTCTGATTGGAGCCAAACTTGTCCTTTTTGTCGGTAATTTAAAGTATTATCTAAGCTACCCAGGGGAACTTTTTTCTCTGGCCCGTTCTGGCGGTGTCTTTCAAGGTGGTTTGGCTTTTGGCTTTGTCTTTGCTATTTGGTATCTTCACCGCCATCGGATACCCACCTGGCAGGCAGCTGATATCATTGGGCCGGCCCTGGCTTTAGGCCATGGCTTTGGCCGTTTAGGCTGTTTTAGTGCCGGTTGCTGTTTTGGCCGCTCCTGTCAACTTCCCTGGGGAGTTATTTTTAAAAGCGAATATGCTCACAGCTTAACAGGCATACCCCTTGGAGTAGCTCTTCATCCTACTCAACTTTATGAATCAATCTTAAATTTCCTGAATTTTTGTATTCTCTTTTTTATTCTCAAGAAAAAAAAGTTTAACGGCCAGGTTTTTTCTTTTTATATCATTAATTATTCAATAATTAGATATTTTGTCGAATTCTATCGGGGGGATCATCCTCAGAGAGCTTATATTATTCATAGCTCATCTCCTTATCTTAGTTTTTCTTTTTTTCAGCTTTTCTGTGTCTTAGGCCTGATTGGGGGGTTGATTTTGTATTTTTGTTTAAAAAAAAGGGAAAGTGCCTAAAAGAGAATTCCTGATTGATTCTGGGGAAAAAGCCGGCCTCCGGCTTGATCAACTTTTAGCAAAGAAGATTAAAGGTGTTAGCCGTTCTCAACTACAACGTTTGATAGAATCAGGAAGAGTAAAAGTCCAAAGCAAATCTAGAAAAGCCAGCTACAGATTGAAAGTTGGAGAAAGAATAGAAGTTGATTATGAACTGGCTCAGCCAGCTATAGTTAGGCCTGAAGCCATTCCTCTTGAAGTTATATATAAAGATAGCCATTTTATCATTATTAATAAGCCTTCAGGGATGGTTGTCCATCCTGGAGCTAAAGTAAATCAAGGAACCTTAGTTAATGCTTTGCTTTATCATTTCCCTCAGCTAAAAGAAATTGGGCCGCTTTCAAGGGCTGGCCTCGTCCATCGTCTGGATAAAGAAACTTCAGGCCTCATGGTTGTAGCTTTGAACGAAGAAGCTTATCATAGCCTTCAGGATCAGTTCAGAAAAAGGGCAGTAGAAAAAATTTATTTGGGGCTTGCCTGGGGGAAGATGGGGTCAAAAGAAGGGGTGTTTACTTGGTCGGTGGGGCGTCATCCGAAGCATGGTCAGAAAATTTCTATTAGAACCAAAAAGCCGCGATTAGCAGAAACTCATTATAAAGTGATAAAAGAATATGGAGAGTTTACCCTGTTGCAGATAAAGCCAATCACCGGCAGAACTCATCAAATAAGGGTTCATCTGGCAGCGGCTGGCCATCCTTTAGTTGGAGATAAACTGTATGGACGACGGCGAGCCAAAATCAATTGTCCCTGCCTTTTTCTTCATGCCCACCACCTTTCTTTTTGGCATCCAGCCACAGGGCAAAAAGTAGAATATTCTTCACCTTTACCTTCTGCTTTACAAAGATTTTTAGAACAGCTCAATTAAGTACCCTCTTTCTGTAGGGTCAGGGGACCGGGAATCGTGAATCGTAAGATGTAAGACGTAAGTCGTGAGAGGAGAATAGCTTAAAGTTTAAAGTTTAAAGCAAGAGGGCCCGTTGTCACCAACGGGCCGGTAATCCTGCTTTATTAATTATCAAGGAATTGGAAATGCTTACTGGCCTAAATTTTGTCTTGAGCGAAAGGCAAATTTTGTTGTATTATATCGATTGCTTAATTTCTCAATAAATCTGAATTAGTTTTCAAACAAAAAACCTGAGATAATTTTCTTAGGGAGGATTAAAGAATGAAAGATTATGCTGCCGATAAAATCAGGAATATTGCTCTAGTCGGGCATGGATCCTCTGGTAAAACTTCTCTGGCTGCCTCCTTTTTATATGAAACTGGAGTCACCTCAAGACTGACTAAAGTTGAAAAAGGGAATACAATAACTGATTACGATCCGGAGGAAATAGAGAGGAATATTTCCATAAATTCAGCTCTTTGTTATCTAGAATGGAATGGGTATAAAATAAATGTCATTGATTGTCCTGGGTATACAAACTTTCTCTGGGATACAAGAGCCAGTTTGAGGGCAGTAGACAGTGGCCTGGTTGTAGTAAGTGGGGTAGCAGGGGTTGAAGTGGGTACAGAAAAAGTGTGGGAGATGCTTGAAGAGTTAAAACTTCCCCGAATTTTTGTTATCAATAAATTGGATAGAGAAAACTCTGATTATAATCGAACCTTAAATTCAATCCGTCAGTTTTTTGGTCGTCAAGCTGTTCCTGTTCAGCTTCCTATAGGCAAAGAGAAAGATTTTCAGGGAGTGATCGATCTCATCCAGAAAAAAGCCTACATTTTCGAGAAGAATGAGAGTGGCAAATTTAAAGAAATAGATATCCCTCAAGAGTTAAATGATGAAGTCCAGAAAAAGCATGAAGAATTGACTGAAATGATTGCCGAGAATGATGAGAAGTTGATGGAAGTTTACTTTGAAAAAGGAGAGCTCTCTCCGCAGGAATTAAAAAAGGGCTTTCGCCAAAGTGTCTTAACTGGACAGTTGTTTCCTGTTTTTATCGTCTCGGCTGCTTTAAATATGGGAGCCCAACAGCTTTTAGAAGGGATTTTAAGTCTTTTGCCCAATCCTCTTGAAAGGGATGCTCTCCAAGGAAAAATAAAAGGGAAGGAAGCCTTAATAAAGCCTTCCTTAGAAGGCCCTTTTGCCGCTTTAGTTTTCAAAACTATTTCCGATCCTTATACAGGAAGAATATCTGTAATGAGGATATTTTCAGGAAAGATTGGCCCAGATTCAACTGTTACTAATTCTACCAGAAACGTTGATGAAAAGCTGGGTGGACTCTTTTATCTTCAAGGAAAGGAACAAATTCCTGCTGGTCAAGCTAAAGCCGGGGATCTGGTGGCTACAGCCAAGCTCAAATCCACTTTTACTGGAGACAGCCTGGGTGCAAAGGGAAGCCAGATTGAGTTTTTGCCAATTGAATTCCCAGAACCTTCGATTTCTTTTGCTATTAAGCCTAAAACAAGAGCTGATGAGGATCGAATTTCTCAAGCTACTCACCGTATTTCAGAGGAAGATCCCACAGCCAGGATTGAAAGAGACCCAGAAACCAATGAATTAATAATTTCTGGAAATGGCCAGCTTCATGTAGAGATTCTGACTGATCGTTTAAAAAAGAGATACAATGTGGATGTTGTCCTTAAACCCCCTAAAATCCCTTATAAAGAGACAATTAAAGGCAAATCTGATGTACAAGGCAAGTATAAAAAGCAGACCGGCGGTCGCGGTCAGTATGGTGATGTTAAAATAAAGATGGAGCCTCTGCCTCGGGGAAAAGATTTTGAATTTGAGGATAAGATTTTTGGAGGGGCTATTCCTAAGAATTTTATTCCTTCTATAGAAAAGGGAATTCAGGAAGCTCGAAAAAAAGGAGTAGTATCCGGTTATCCTGCCGTAGACTTCAAGGTTATCCTTTATGATGGTTCTTATCATGAGGTTGACTCTTCTGACATTGCTTTTAAAATAGCTGCTTCTATGGCCTTCAAGAAAGGAATGAAGCAAGCTAGACCGACTATTCTGGAACCAATAATGAATGTCGAAGTTTACACACCGGAAGCTTACATGGGAGATATTATGGGAAACCTAAACGGCCGGCGGGGTAAAGTTCAGGGCATGGAACAGAAGGGAAGCCTGCGCATTATCAAGGCCCAGGTGCCTATGGCTGAAATGTTGGATTTTGAACCTTCTCTAACCTCTATTACTGGAGGCAGGGGTTCATTTGTTATGGAGTTCTCTCATTATGAAGAAGTTCCCAGTCACCTCCAGCAAAAAATTATCAATGAAGCCGTAAAGGAAGGCCGGATAAAAGCAGAGGAAGAATGATCCGGCTCAAATATTATTTTGTTTCTCTTTGACCAAAAAAAGCATTAAGCCTGAGATAAGAGTCAGGCTAAGGGAAAAATAAAAAGGGGCTAAGGGACCGAAAACTTCCCAGAGCAAACCGGCTAGGAAAGAAGCTGGCAGGGCAAAGAGGCCGGTTATCATTTGAAAGCCACCTAAGCCGCTAGCTCTATATTTCTGGGGAGATAATTCACAAACAAAAGTTTTTTGGACAGGCTCTAAAGCCCCTTTATGAGCTCCATAAAGAAAAAAAGCAATAATAATTAAGAGATAAGAGCGGCTAAAAATGAAACTAAAGCAGACAGTAGCCCAAAGAAAAAAAGCTATAAAAATGACACTCTTTCTTCCTATGTTGTCTGACAGCTTGCCAAAAGGATAGGAAAGGAGGGAGGCACTGGCTGTAAAGATTAGGTAGAGAACAGGAACAAATGCGGTTTTAAAGCCAAAATTACGGGCATAAACTAGGAGAAAGGAATAACTGAAGGCAGCTAAAGCATAGATAGAACTCAAGATGAGAAATATTTTAAAATCGGAGCTGATTTCTTTAAAAGAAATTCCTTTGTAAATTTTTAGCTTGCCTTCTTTTTTTTCTTTGATAAAGAATAAAACCAAGAGAGCGCTAGCTAAAGAAGGGATGGCGGCCAGAGCAAACAGGAGACGATAGCCTAATAACCTGAAAAAAATAATACAGATAATAATTCCCGCCACTGCTCCCAAATTATCCATGGTTCGAAGCAGACCAAAATTTTTGCCCCTATTGCCAACTGAAGAGACATCTGCTACTAAAGCATCGCGGGGGGCACTTCTAATTTTTCCTGTTCTATCCAGAGCTCTAAAGGGAATAAGGTGAGTCCAGACGCTGGAGAGTGCGTAGCCTATTCGAGAAAGAGCGCCTAAAAGATAACCAATCCAGATAAAAAACTTCCTCTTTCTGAGTTTATCTGAGAGAAAGCCTGAGCCAGCCTGGGAAAGAGAGACAAGGGCGTCACCTAATCCATCCAAAAAGCCGAGAGCAGCCATATTGGCTTTTAAGACAGAAGTAACAAAAAGAGGCCAGATAGGATAAATAATATCCGAACCCATATCATTTAAGAAAGAAGCGGCCGCAAAAGTCTTAATTATTCGCCGGCTGCTAGTTTTATTTACTTCTTTCATGGCTCTTAGGTTTAGCCTAGTAAATATGGGGTCATGCCTTCATATTTGACATAAAATTAATTTAAAAGTCAATGAATTGCTACAGTTGATTTGCGGGGTCAGACCTTCATAAGTTTCATAACTTTAATTTTTACAACAATTGTAATAATTCTTGTCCCCAGCAAACAGAGGAGATATATCAATAGAGAAGCA
>CAZEQD010000034.1:0-22264 GCA_964514305.1 uncultured Eubacteriales bacterium | reverse complement strand
TGAAAAAGCCGGTGGAAAGAGCTGTTATTCCTCCTGACCTTTCAAAGTTCAAAATCAAACCTCACAAAGAAACTCTATATTAGGTAGAGAGTAATTATATGAATAATCAGGCAAATTAAGGATATGGAGTGAATTATGAAAAGGCCTATATGGGAACTGTTGGAAGAACGTAGAGCAACTGCCAATATAACCAAGTTCATAAGTTTTGTTAACATGCAGTATGAGGAGGAATTTAACAGGTAGTATTAAAGAATTGAGCTGAGGAAGATATCTTGTCAGTGAAACTTGTGAATCCTGCCTGATATTTATTGTGGAGCATAAGGATGAAGAGTCGAGCTGAGGGAAAATTTTCTTAGCAAGGGAGTTCTTACTATATCAGGAAATGACTTTGTAAAAGAGATGCTCCAGATGTGATTTCCAAATAGTTTCCCCCTTGTTTTTGATATCTGTCCTAGTTAAGCTTAGGGCCGTAATTTAGATTTTCCCTGGGGCGACCTCCGGGCTAAAAGGTTTTTTCCCAATGGGAGTAGAATGACAAGGCATAGTGCACAAGCTGAGCTTAAGACAAGGTACCTGCTAATAGTTACCATGTTGATCTGTTTCAGAAACACAGAGATTGCCACAAATAGGAGCAATAAGGCAAACAGGATCTTTATCCTCATACCTGTTACATATTTAGTCGCATAAACCCCCATTTGAACGCCAATTAGCGATCCCGCAAGGATTATCAAAGCAACTATCCATTCCACACTTCCTGCAGTAGCATAAGTAGCAGTTCCATAACAGGAGGTAAGGAATACAATGACCAGAGCAGTGCCAACGGCTCGGACAGCAGGTACCCCGATCACGTAGATCAATATAGGTAGACTGACGGATCCGCCTCCAATCCCCATGAAGCCTGAGAGAAAACCTACAAGAATACCGAAAGCAATGAGCACCCAAATTGAGATGGAATCCACTTCCCCATGAAATAGAGAAATCTTCGGAGGAAGCCCTATCTCATGAATCTTGCGTATCAAGGTAGACTTCCTCTGCATTTTTACTGTTTCATCTTCTTGTCCAGTTAGTTTCCTTTTAAGGTAAAGATAGTAATCTCTCATCATAAAAAAGCAAATTAAAACCAGAAGGATAATATAGGCACCCCTTACATAAGTCCCACTAAGGTTTAACTTATCTAAATACAGTACAAACCTTTTCCCCAACTCCACTCCTGCAGCGCTGAATATCCCTATGATAATTCCCAATCTAAGATCTATATTGCCAAGTCTATGGTGCTTTACAGCACCGAATAGGGTGTTGGCCACAAGGATAAAAAATACCGTCCCGATTGCATGAACCATTTGCATACCCAGGATATTCATGGCTGGCGTTAACAAGAAAGCACCACCTACACCAAAAAAACCTGTTAAAATTCCAACAGTAAAGCCTAAAAGAAGTAATAAAAATGGATTGATCATGTCATCACCTACAGGCAGCAGCTGGCAAATAGATGGCTTAGGTCCAGTCCGATTGATTTCGGGCGCCTATTCCGTCTAAATGCGTCCACTTGCCAGAGCATATTATGGTAAAAAATCAATATTTCCATCTCGATGTATCTTCTCCTTTAGGGGTATTTTTAGTAATGTATTCTACGAATAATTTTATTTTTTCCTTCCTTTTAATCCGAAGGATTTTCTTCTATATAAAGAATGTGAATTTCTCTCTTAAATTCCTACTTCAGAATATTTGGTAAGAACAGCGCTATTTGGGGAAAAGCTATTAAAATAGCTATTGCAACCATCATAGCTATCCAAAAAGGCATTATTCCTCTAAATATCGTTGCTAAGGGAATACCCTTAGCTACACCGCTAATGGCAAACACATTCATGCCTATGGGAGGGGTAATCACTCCTATCTGTACTATTAATACCATTATGACCCCAAACCATATTGGATCATAACCCAGAACCATTACTGTAGGAAAAATAACAGGTAGGGTGAGGATAAGCACTGGAAGGACATTCATAACGCAACCAAGTATTATATAGAGAATCAAAATGCATATCATTATAACTATGCGAGGCAACTCTAGACCAGCTATGAATTCTGCCAACATTGTGGGCAGTCGGGTTACTGAAAAGAATCTGGTAAAAGCAATAGCTCCAATAAACATTAAAAATATCATGCCGGTTATTCCCAAAGATTCATTCAGAGCTTTATGAAGATTTGTCCAGCGGAATTTCTTTGTAATTAAGGTGATAACGAGAACCCCGAAAGAGCCGAGTGCACCAGCCTCAGTTGGAGTGAAGACACCCTTATAAATACCTCCCATAACAAACAAAAATAGAAGTAACGGAGCCCACGTACCCTTGAGCGATTTGACTTTCTCAATCAAGGATACGGCAGGTCCTGAAGGGCCTAATGCGGGATTTCTTCTGCAGAGGATAGAAATAGTAATTATGAATATAGAAGTTAAGAGTATGCCAGGGAGAATGCCGGCCATGAAAAGTTTGCCTATGGATTGGTCGGTAATAAGCCCGTAGATAATAAAGGCAGCACTTGGGGGGATTAGAATTCCCACGCTTCCTCCTGCAGCAACACAACCGGTAGCCAGTCCATCATGGTAATTGTATTTTTTCATCTCGGGTAAGGATACCGAGCCCATTGTAACCGCGGTAGCCATACTGTCGCCACATATTGCTGCAAAACCAGCGCATGCCCCAACTGTAGCCATAGCCAATCCTCCCCGCCGATGTCCTAACCATTTATATGAAGTTTCATAGAGGGAGCGAGCTATCCCACTACCGGAAGCAAACAGACCCATAAAGATAAAGAGAGGCATTACGCTATACATATAGGTAGTCCCAATGTTATAAGGCGTCATTGATAGCAGTTTATATCCTGCGGTTGTATTAATCATATAGCTCATACCTAGAAAGGCTAAAAAAAACAGAACAAAACCAATGTGCATTCGCAAAAACAAAAGTATAAACATAATGGCGACGCAGATACCGCCAAAGGTAGGACCTTTTATTGTGAATGGTAAGGACTTAAGCCATATCGGCATTCCAACTAAAAGCAGGACCAATACTGCCCCGGGTAATAGCCATAACCACAGCATCCCACCTCTTTTCAATACGTTAGCCAGAGATTCAAGAAAATCAGCCAAGAGGACCAAAGCCAAAACAGCCAGGGCCAAAGCCACCAATAACTGAAAAGGAAAGACAGGAATATGCCATATATCAGACCTTAACTTATCGAGCTGTAGAACGCGTGCCTGAACTACGGCCTGCCAGCTTAGCACGATACATATTCCCAAACTGAGAAGGCCGGTTGTAGTATCGATAATATTCTGGGCCGTGGTTGGAAATTTATCAACAAGCAAAGTTATTCTAATATGCCTTTTTTTAATGCCAAAATAAGCCATCCCGAAGAAGACTGTTATGGAGAACATAAATTGGGTAAGCTCATAAGTAGCTGGAAGTGGTTTAGAGAAAAGGTATCGTCCTGTAACATCTATTGTAGTCATTATTACGAGTATAAAAAGAACAGCACTCCCTATATAATTCAGTATTTTACTCGGGAGTGTAACTATTTTCATTATGAATTGATGCCCCTTTTCAAGCCACATTATATTACCTTTCCTTGTTATATAGAGTTTCGCCTTTCTAAAATAATCCTAAGACGATGTGAAATGCTTGATCGAATCGGTACCCCACAATTATCAGCTTACCACAATCTGCTGTTGTTAAAACAAACTATACATCTTTATATTTTTCCACAAGTTCGAGCACCCTATTAAGAACTTTAGTTCCAGGCAATCCTTTAACATCCCTATCTGCTGCCCATTTATCCCATAGGGGCTTAGCCAAGGCTCTTGCCTTTTTAATATCTTCTGGTGAAGGTTGAATAAAGGTGTCGTCTTTACAAGGTCCATTGATTACCTTCCACCTCGACCAGGCAAGAGTATCTCGCATGGCATCCCAACCACCCAAACCAAATACTGATTCTACTACCTTTTGATCCTGTGGCAGCATTTTGTTAAATGTCTCTTTATTCATTATGTAGTAACAAGGTACCGGCAACATTGCTATAAGATAGTGATAGGATGTTAGTTCATAAAGGTGCATAGCTTCATAAGCACCCCAGGCGATAAAAGCAGCATCTGCCATACCTCTCTCCAGACTTAAGTAGAAATCGCTAATACTTATGTTTAGTGGAGTAGCTCCAAGCGCTTTCATCGCTTCTATTTTAGCCTCAGCCGGCTGGGTTAATATCTTCATTCCTTTGAGATCGTCCAGGCTGGAGATTGGCTTTTTCGAGTGGATGTCGGCAGCCATATGTACCTGGAGCCATAAAAGCTTCCAATCTTTGTATTCAGCTCTAATCTCAGGGAATTCCTCGTAGAGGTCACGCAATATTGGACCGCCTATCGCAACGACTGGACTGGGAATTAAAAATGGAAGCTCCACTACACTGGATAGAGGAAATTTACCTGGGGTGTAACCTTGAATTGCCCAGCTGAAATCGGCAATGCCCGCCCTGACTGCGTCAGAAGATCCGACGGGAGAGCATAACTGGTTTTGAAAATAAACATTGTAATTCACTCGACCATCAGTCATCTCCTTTATTCTGTCAAATAGAGGCTTGAAACAGTGTTCCCAGTAACCCGCTGCGGGCGGTGTTGGCATATTTACTTTCAGGGTTATAGTTTTATAGTCAGCTGGTACTTCTGCTGTTGAAATTTCTCTTTCTTTCTTGGCACATGAGCTTGTCATCAAAGCCAGAGACACAACTATAGCTGAAAAGACAAGGCAAATGATGCTGCTTCTCAATAATAATCTTTTACCTTTCATTTTCAACCTCCTTATTAATAAACCTTCGATCTTACTTCCGACTCAGATTTTTTTTAACTTTTAAAAATTCCTCTATAACGTCCAATCTTTTTCTCTCAATTACTAACTCAAACATTTCGTCTTTGGCATCAGCGGGGAGCAGCTCAATGCTTTTGGTGGTGGCAGAGTCGTATTTGGCCATTGGATAAAGTTTCAACAACTGATTCTTCTGATCGTCAGTACAGTATAACCGAAGAACTTTCATCCCTGCTAACACATCTTCAGTCATATCAGCCAAACCGAGCTTTTTTAGCTTTTCGTGCCGTTCTTCATTGATCCATATATTGATAGGATATTTTTCAGTCATTCTTACTTTTATATCTTTCAAAAAAATTTTTGCTCTTACAATTTTGGCAATTTAAAGACCGGCTGCCTTTTTTCGAGATATTCCTCGGTACAGAAAGGAGACCCAAACCCATATTTTTCAGCAGATTCCATCACTTGTTCAAAAACTTCAGGCCTGAAGATGAGCCTAGTGGGTTTGACCTTGTCTTGGATTATGCTTCTTATCATAGTACCACTAAAAGCTTGTCTCTCTTTGCTGTGGCCACACAATCCAGAATAAGTTACTTCTCCGCAGATAGGACAATACCACCACTCGAGGACACGGATAGGTTTGATATTCAAACTTCCTTCTGGAATCTGGTCAAATATCCTGTGGGCATCGTACGAGCCATAGTAACTTCCCACACCAGCGTGGTCTCTGCCAAACATATGATGGGTGCAACCCAGGTTTTCTCTTATTATTGCGTGCAGAATTGCCTCTTTAGGGCCGGCATATCGCATATCCCACATGACAAATGATACTAAATGTATATCATCTCTGAAATAACCTGCGTCATGGAGTTTCTGGTGGCCCAAAAGAATGGCCTCGTCAATATAGTCACCAACTCGTTTTGGCCCTATAATGCAGCTAACCAGAATGCCCGTTTCCAGCTTTTCCACAGGCATTTCACCATTTGTAGAAAACCAGGCCCCTTTCATTAACCACTCGTGGCCGCTGTGAGGGACATTTCTCGTTTGATGAGCAACAGTTCTTTTCCAACCTTTCTCTGCAATTTTTTGACGCATTTGTTTTGGTGTATACCAAAACTTATCAAAAGGCGGCTGGAACTTAGGACGGTTTACAAGGGTAATTTTCCCAGCAATGAATGTGTTCTCAAAACCGTCATACATTTTTACGCCAGGATGCTTTGCATCAGTTGTGCCAAATACAGCTTGCTTCATTTTCGTCATGTCGTAATTAAATATCTCTTCCACTTCTAATATAGCTAAAGCTCTGTCTCGATAGAGGAGAAGAATAGTATTCCCTTTCTCAATTGTTTTTTCTCTGATTACTTCTTCTTTGATATCGAAAACAATCGGAATAGGCCAAAGCGTTCCGTTTGTCAGGGTCATCTTTTCACATACTGCATTTATATGAGCTTTGCCCATAAAACCCTTTAATGGAGTAAAAAAGCCATAAGCGATGTTGATACATTCCCTGGCAATTCGTCCAGTAACAGCTACACTTTTTAATCCTTTAATGAGCTTTTTTGCCTGTGATTGTGAAGATACTACTCTTTCCACAATTGCTTTGCCACCATGTCCTTTATATTTCATCATCCTCTTTTATTATCTGACCTCATAATTTTTGCTATAAAAAATCACCTCGCGTATTCTGTTTTTCTATGAAAGCCCCTTTATCTTTGAAGAATTTAGCAGTTTTATATCTCCATCTAATTGTTTAATATCTGAAATGCCAAAAGTAAAAGAGTAGCTGTCCTTATTCCATTTTGGCAAGCATACAACTATTCTCGAAAAGTATTTCAGCTATAGATCCTATTCCATGAGTCAAATTTTTCTGGGGAAAGCTCCTTCCCCTCCAGGCCTTCATACTCAGGTCCATAGCGATAGGCCCTAAACACCCAGTTGACTCTTCCAAATTCAATTTCTCCAAAAAATGGATTAATGTATTCCCAGACTATTTCACCTTTCCTAGTTATTTCAAAAATCCGCGCCTCCATAGATGAGCAAATCAAAGTGTTTCCATTAGGCAATCGCTGGGCTCCAGAACAAGCCGCACTAAAGAAGTCGCTTACAGGATCGCCACGATATTCCCATTCTATTTTTTTGGTATTTGGATTAAGCTCAATTACCATTGAGGAAGCAACTTCAACACCAGCTCGGTGGAACCCATTATCAAATATCAAGATATTTCCATTGGGCAATAGTTGGGCATCATGGCCATGCGCCAGTTCACCTAAACCACTGCCCCATTTCCACTTAATATCACCCGTTTTTTTATCAATGATACAAACAGTATTTATCTGACGGAAACAGGTAAGAATATCACCATCAGGAAGAACAAAACATGTATTACCATGTGTCCATTCTTTGCGGGTACATAAAGGACAAATACTATCCTTTACGGAATCAAGATGCTCGTAGGAAAACCACTCCCAAACTACTTTGCCCTCAGGAGTTATTTCATTAATACTATCACACCATATTTTTCCGTTGTCCTCGGTTTCAGGAATACCTCCTTTAAGCTTAGCCGCGATTTCCGGAGGTACTTCCACATATTTGAGAACCATGGTGTTTCCATTTTCCATGCGGCAAAAGTCGTGGTGCATAAAATGGTCCTCATACTCCCATATCAGATTGTTATCCCAATCCACCTCTCGGAGTAATCCTCCGAAACCTGAGAGTTTGGGGGCACCTGCTTTTTCCCTTTTATCTGGATCAGATCTACAGGCATAAATCAAGTGGCCATTGGGCAAAAGCTTTCCATAGGTCCCTGGAAGGTTAGGCAGCGGCCAATGATGAACAATCCGACCCTGCATATCAATCAACCAGGTATCTTTACATCCCAGCGGGGAAAACAATGTGTATCCATTATAAGTTTTTGAGGGATTATAAAAAGTTACACCATACTGCTTTCTCTTCATTGCTTAATTATCTTCCTTTAAAAATGATTTTATTTAGTGAGAAACCGAAAGCTCCTTTTAAGAATTCTAACTTTATTGCTTACATATATCCTAGCTTCCGTAACCTTTCCATGGCCGCTTCCTTATCCTGTCTTCTGCCGCTTCTTTCATCTATGTGCTCAAGGTCCTGTTCCCAGGCAGGCACCCCAATTTCCGTTGGGTTACTGGTAGATCTTGCTCCTAGGGAAATGTAACCTATTTCATAAAGTGGACAATAGGGAATATTGTAAAGCTTGGTAGTATTCCAAATGTCTCTTGCTGTAAAATGCAAAATCGGAGCTATTCTGGTATGCGCGGGCATTAACTCTCCACCTTCTTTTTCTGTAAAATACTTATCGTTCTTCCTTGCCTCCTGTTCATCCCACCGCACAGCTACGAACATGCCTTTTATATTATATTTCTCAACGAACTGATTAAATACAACAGTCTTCATCAGATGATTACCTGCCTCTGATTCTGCTTCAAATTTAAATTTATCGTCTTTAAATCCGATACGTTTAAGTTCAGCCTGATTCCGCTCGTTCAGATCCTTTACATGAACTGTACTACCTAAGTGGCTTTGGCAACATTTAAGCACGTCGAAATTACAGCACCACTCAAGGTCTATGTTCCATTTTTTTGAAATCCTTATTAGAAAATCTGTTATTTCCGGAAATGCATCACCTTCATCAATTGTCATAACTCGTGGCAGGTCGATATTATTTTCCAAACACACTTGACGAATTATCCAGAGGTTTAACGTGCTGTCTTTGCCACCAGTCCAGGTAATACCCAACTCAGAAGGTTTGAATTTTTCAAATGCCTCCCTGATAACTTTTTTTGACTTCTCAATTAATTCTGCACATCTTTTTTCTTTGCTTTCAGCGGTCATTTCAATCCTCCTTCCTACATTATATGTAGTTTTAATTTATTTCCCTGGGAAAGAGCCATCGCAAAGAGAAAGATAATCCCATTCCCACCAATCAGCATTCTTATTTAATCTAGGCATCTTTTTCTTTCTGGCATTGCTTTTGGCTATTTTTACCCAGAGAGACTATTCCTTCAAAAATTTATTTGAAGGCAGTCGGACCATAAAGTCTATTCCATTTCTCACATTTTTTTGGATCGAATTCCCTTCCTTTCAAAACGGTATCATCAGGCCCATAACGGTAAGCTCTAAACACCCAATTAACCTTTCCCCAATTGGGTAAAGGATTAAAAAATGGACAAACGTACTCCCAAACTATCTCACCTTCAGGAGTTATCTCAAATATCCTTCCTTTCATAGTTTCGCAAATCAAAGTGTTGCCATTTGGCAGCCGTTGAGCGCCGCTGCAGGCTGGGCTATAGAAATCATCCTTAGGCGAAGCTTTATATTCCCACTCTATTTCCTTGCTTTCCGGATTGAGTTCAATTACTCTCGAAAAAGATACCTCCTCAATAGCACGATTTATTCCATTGTCAAATATTAGGATGTTCCCGTTGGGTAGAAAGTGGGGATCATGTTGATGCGCCAGTTCTTTTGGCCCTTGACCCCATTGCCACTTGATATTGCCTGTTTTCTTATCAATAATGCAGATTACATTTATATTGCGAAAACTGGTAAGGATGTCTCCATTGTCGAGAACAACACATGTGTTACCATGAGTCCACTCTTTGCGCCAATCTAGAGGACAAATAGGGTATTTTTCAGGGTCTAAATGTTCATACGCTTTCCAGCTCCAAACCACTTTACCATCTGGGGTAACTTCATCAAACTGATCTGTCCACATTTTACCATCGTCCTCGGTTCCAGGAACTCCACCTTTAATCTTAGCCATAAGCTCAGAAGGCACCTGCACATACTTGAGAACCATAGTGTTTCCATTTTTCATCCTACAAAAATCGTGGTGCATAAAATGGTCTTTATACTCCCATATCAGGTTGTTATCCCAATCCACCTCACGGAGTAATCCTCCGAAACCTGAAAGCATCGGGGCACCTGCTTTTTTTCTCTCTTCAGGATCAGACTTACAGGCATAAATCAAGTTGCCATTGGGCAATAATTTTCCATAGGTCCCTGGCATACTAGGTATCTCCCAGTGATGGACAATCCGGCCCTCCATATCTATTAACCAAACATCTTTCCCCGATAGCGGAGCGAACAAAGTATAGCCATTATATGTTTTCGTCGGGTCCCAATAAGTTACACCAAGCTGTTTTGTGCGTATAATGCCTTCACCAGCATATGCTACAGCCTGGTGAAAAATACTGCCAAAGGCCAAACAACCCAAAACTAGGACAATCAATGATAGTTTTTTTGCTTTCTTCACTGCTTTAATTTTCTCCTCCTTTTTTCAGGATTTTTAGTTCACTCTCCCCATAAGACTCTAAAAGGGAAGCTAGCACTTTTCTTATACTTTCTATTTTATTATCTCTCTTTAGTTGGATGATAACCTCTAAGGGTTTTATTTGGCTTCACCTTCTTTTGTTGGCTTCACACTAAGCCTTTACTTCAAAGAACTATTAGATATATTATATTTTTTATTTTTGTCAAGTAATTTTATTATTTTTTTTATTTGAAAAACTAACATTCTTTATTACTCTTATCATAGGAAAAATTTGAGGTCAAATGTAAAAAGCTAGGCGAAAGCTGCAAAGTATGCTCCTCAGTGTTGAGTTTTTCGGGGGTAGTTCATCAATTTACCTTTTAACCCGATAATTTTATAATGTGACTTTTTATATTATCCAGTTAAGTCAAAGTGAAATTATGGATTAAAAGAAAATTGCTTAAAAGATAGGATTAGAGCTTGGGAAGAAGGGAGATTTTATTTTCCAAAATTTTGTCTTTAATATTTTGAGAGAGAAGTTGAGGTTTTCCTCTGCCAGGGTAAATTTTTGGCGAAGCAGCGATGGAGCTGAGGTAGACTTTATCCTCGATTTTGCTCGAGAACTGATACCGGTTGAAGTCAAATGGAGAGAATTAAAAAAAACCGCTATAATAAGGTCATTGAGAAGCTTCATTAATCAATATCAGCCCTCAAGATCTTACATGGCTAATTTGACCTTGAAAGAAGCTTTAGAAATAGAAAAAACAGAAATCAATTTTATTCCTTTCTCTAAGCTTATAGGAGTAGAGTTTGTGGCCTGACTTTGATCTATAAATCAGACTTAAAATGGCCAAAAGAATATTCATCCTGTTTTTAATTCTTGTCTGGGCTGCCATTTGTTTTTATTCCTGTCGGAGTCCAGAGTCACCTGAAGGATCAAATAAGGCCTCGATTGATATAAGTGTTGAGCCAGATCCTGTTGAGTTTTACTGGTATTCATCAGAGGGATATGCAGAGTTTGATTGTTTTGTAACCATTTATGAGAGAGTTGGAGTTCCAGCCAGCATAACCAAGGTTAAATTCTACTGCTTATACAAGAATAAAACCCAAGCAGAGTTTACAGACAGGGGAGGACGGATTCCGGCCTTTCGCAGTATGAGGCTCAGGTTCAAAGGCAGGGTGGAGGGAAAGGCAGAGCAGGTAAAAATAACTGCCGAAGGGACTGATGGCAATGGACACAGAGTGTATGTAGTGAAAACATTCCTTGTTAAATGGATAGAAGCTGAACGAACTTAAGCTGGTTTTTTAATATTTTTTAAGATATGATAGAATTAAAAAAAATGAAATTAGAACATTACTCAGAAAAATTATTAAAGAAGCAAATTCTGGAAATTGTCAGTAAATATCTCGATTTAAAAGACTATCGTATCTTTTTCTTTGGTTCGAGAGTAGATAAAAATAATTCCCAACGTTCTGATATAGACATCGGCATTGAAGGGCCAGACAAGATTCCTACTGAGATCCTGATTCAGATCGAAGAGGAGCTTGATCAACTTCCAACTTTATACCGGTTTGATCTAGTTGATTTTAAGAAAGTTTCCTCTGCTTTTAAAAAAGCCGTAGGCAGCAGGGTTGAATATGTTAGCTGAGCAAAACTTATTTAATAGCCTTTCTAAGTCAATCGAAAGGCTGGCTGAAGTCCTTAATATTAAAAAATCAGATATTGTCCGGGATTCCGCCATAAAAAGGATTGAAATATGTTTTTGACCTGGCCTGGAAATGCATCAAGATTTACGCCAGAGAGGAAGGAATTGAATGCTTTTCTCCCCGTAGGTGTCTTAAGGCAGCTTTCCAGTTAGGCCTAATCGCTTATGATGAGAGCTGGCTGTGCATGTTAGCAGATCGCAATTTAACTATTCACATGTATAGAAAAAACATAGCAGAGGAAGTATTTTCAAAGCTCCCCGGCCACTTGAAGTTGTTAAAAGAATTGTCGAAAAAATTCAAGACTGTTTAGTCCTTTCATTGTTTTCCTGATTTAATTATTTAAATAGAAAAGGAGCTGCTTATCTTTTCAGGTGATCATTTTCCACTTTTTTTGCCAGCAGAAATTTCTGGAGATTTCACGTTTTTTTCTAAAAAGAGCTGTAGAAATTAAATGACAAATGTCCTGGGTGGGGGACAGGAAGAGAGCTAAGAGTTGGTTGGTAATCTGATAATATTTGGCATATAATTTTCTTTATAAATAGATAGGCAAGATATAGATGCTGGGAACAAAAAATAGATTTTATTTTCTGACTTTAATTTTGCTTGGCTTTATGCTTCTGAGCTTAGCTTCAAGTCAAAGCTGGGCTCAGAAGCAGCCAAAGCTTTTCAATAATATATATGTAATTTTATTCAGATTTATTCTTCACCAAAGAGGTCAAGTTGGCCGCTTTTTATTTTGTCGATAATATCCTTGAGGACCGGATACTGGCGGATAAGGCTTAAGGGAACATCTAATTTTTCCCCGGTGATTTTATTCTTGATCTGGAGGGCATTGGCCAGAGCCTGGCCTCGATAATGATTATTGGTGATAACATAGACTTTATCGCTTTTTTGTCCCAGTTCTTTTATCCTGGTTACCCATTCATCAAGCTCTTCATTGCTGTAAAGGTAATCGTACCTTTCATCGCGGCCAGCCTCTTCCTTAAACCAGTTTTTATAATTGCGGCCGTGGAGGCGGACATAGGAGAATTGAGGATTGGTGACTATGGCTGAAGGCTTTATGGAATTGCGGAAAATTGGCTGGTCTATGTTGCAGAAACAGACATTGTGTTCGGAGAGGAGATTATAGAAAGCTGGAGTGTTCCAAGAAGAGTGCCTTACTTCCAGGGCCAGTGGATAGTCGGCGAATAGCTCAAAAATACGGACTAAATATTCTCGGTGAGAGCTGATGTTAGCAAAGGACCAGGGGAATTGAATGAGGATGGCCGCCAATCTGTTTTTAGCCCTCAGCGGTTCAAGGCCCAATTTAAAATCATCGACATCCTTCTGGGTAAAATCTTTTCTCTGATGGGTAAAAATTTGATGGAGTTTGACCGAGAACAGAAAATCAGGATGACCGACCACCTTTTTAATCCAGGAGAGAGACATAAAAATGGCTGGAGGCCGGTAAAAGGTACTATTTATCTCGACGATGTTGATGTAGTTGACCAGAAAGATGAGGGGATGGAAGCCGTAGTGTTTTTTCTCTGGGTAGACAATGCCTTCCCAGTCCTTATAACTCCAGCCAGCCGTACCAATGTAATAATGCAACATTATTACTTATTCTAAACCAATAGGTCAAGGTTGCCAATACTTGATATTCACAAAAAAAAGATTGCTCGAAGCCTATTTTTTGATTATTATGTTTAGGAAAAAGCAGAAAAGATAAGTTAAATATAGAAGAAGAAATGAAAAAAGTTCTTGGTCTTTTAATCTCTTCTCTCCTCCTTTTTTTCTCCTGTCACAAGTCTAAGCCGAGCCTTTATACTTTAGGCATTTTTCAGGTCAATGATGCCCCTACTTTTAATGAGGTGAGAAAAGGCTTTATTAAGGCTTTGGAAGATAATGGCCTTGAAGATGGAATCAATGTTCAACTTATTTTCAGAAACGGCATGGGCGATATTCCAGAAGTTCAGGCGATTGCTGAAGAATTTGTCAATAAGAAGGTTCAAATGATCGTAGCCTTATCAACACCTTGCCTCCAGGCTGCTCTTCATGCCACCCGCCAGATTCCAATTATATTTTCCTCGGTGGCCAATCCTTTCCTGGCAGGGGCTGGCACTTCCCCCGAAAATCATCTAAAGAATGTAACTGGTATTTCTTCTCGAGGCCCCATCAAGGAGAGTTTAGCCTTTCTTAAAGAAATCCTTCCCCAGGCTAAAAGAATTGGCACCTTATGGACTCCTTCGGAAATTAACTCTGAATACTACCTGGAGTTAGCCCGCCAGGCTGCCAGGGAATTGGACTTGAAGATTATAGCTGTACCTGTGGCCAATAAAAGCGAAGTTCTTCTTTCAGTCCAGGAGCTGGTAAATAGAAGGATAGATGCTATTTATCAGATTTCAGATAATACCATTAATGCTGCTTTTGAAGCTGTTGGAAAAGTGGCTGAGGAGAATGGCCTTCCTCTTTTTGGCGGATTCTTGCTTTCTACCCATTTTGGAGCCTGTGCTGCCTTAGGTTGGGATTTTTTTGATATGGGCTATAAAGCCGGCCAGATTGCTATTCAGGTTAAAAACGGCCAAGACCCTGCTTCTATTCCTATCCAATATATGAGTAAAGCCCGCCTTTATTTAAATCTTAATGCAGCCAAAAACCAGGGGGTTATCTTTTCCAAAGAGATTTTAAAAAGGGCAGATGAAATAATCGGCATAGAAGAGAAACCTAGCCAGGATTCAGAGCTTCAATGAAAAAAATTTTAGCCTACTTTTTACTGGCAGTTTTTTGTCTGATTCTAGGATTTTTGGCCTTTATAGGCGGTTACTTTTATCATTCAAGACCTAAACTAAAGGGAAAAATCACTGTTAATGGCCTGACAAATCAGGTCAAAATAATAATTGACAGCTGGGGCGTTCCCCATATTTATGCTCAGAACGAAAAAGATTTGTTTTTTGCCTGCGGATATATACAGGCCAGCGAGAGAATGTGGCAGATGGAACTCATCAGAAGAGCTGGCTTGGGACAGCTCTCTGAAATATTCGGCCGCAGGACCCTTGAAGAAGATAAAATAATGCGCAATCTTGGCCTTAAAGAAGCAGCTTTGAGAGACTTTGAAAAGCTTACACCCCAGATGAAAGATTTACTACTGGCCTACTGTCACGGAGTAAATTTCTGGCTAAATTCAAGAAGACTAAACTGGCCGCCTGAATTCCTATTACTTCGTTACCGGCCTCGTTCCTGGACAGCAATTGATTCTCTTATAGTCAAGGAAATGATGGCCTATCTTCTTTGTACTGATTTTCAAAGTGAAATTATTAGAGCCCGCCTTCTGAAAAAATTAGGAGCAGAAAGGGCATCTCAGATATTAGAGGAAGGCTTAAAAATTCCTCAAGATGTAAGAGATATTTCTTATTCTGAAGCTGAGGGGCTGGCTGCAGCCGGCCATGGGGCTAGCAATAATTGGGTTCTGGCCGGAAAGAGGAGCGAGTCAGGCAAGCCTCTTTTAGCCAACGATCCTCACCTTCCCATTTCTCTTCCTCCCATCTGGTATGAGCTTCATCTTCACTGCCCAACCATGAATGTCATAGGAGTTTCTCTTCCTGGGATACCTTTGGTTATTATCGGCCACAATAAATATATTGCCTGGGGAATTACCAGTTCCACCGTCGATGTCCAGGATCTTTATCTGGAAAAACTGGATAGATCTCAGGATATGTATTTGGATAGTGATAGTTGGAAGCCTCTCCATAAAAGGGAAGAGATAATAAAGGTTAAAGGCCAACAAAAACCAGAGAGAATGGAGATTGTCTGGACTTCACGAGGACCAATTATTTCCCCCGTTATTATAAAAAGCGAACAGCCAGTTTCATTGAGATGGACTATTTATGAAGGAGGAAGAAGCTTTGAGGCTTTTTATTTGCTCAATAAAGCTCAAAATTGGCCTCAGTTTCTCCAGGGCCTTAAGCTTTTTGAAGCTCCCTCTCAAAATTTTGTCTACGCTGATAAACGGGGAAATATCGGCTATTATTTAAGCGGCAAAATTCCCCTCCGTCCCCAAAAAGCAGCTCTTTTCCCTTTTCCTGGCTGGGAGAAAGAAGGGAACTGGCACGGATTTCTTAAAGAAGAAGACAAGCCAACTATTTTTAACCCGAGTGAGGGTTTTATAGTCACGGCCAACAATAAAATCGTCCCTGATGATTATCCCTTTTACCTCAGTTTTGACTGGGACGTTCCTTTCCGGGCAGAGAGAATAAAGGAGCTTCTTCTCCAGCGAAAAAAACATAATTTGCAGTCGTTAAAGGCTATTCAGAATGATGTATTTTCTAAAAAAGCAGAGCTTATAATTCCGCTCCTAAGGAACATAGGTCAGGAAAAAGGAGATCTTTCTCTGGCCTTAAGAATGATAAAGCAGTGGAATTTGAAGATGGATCAAGGTGGGGCTCCAGCTCTTTATGAAGTCTTTATGGATTTTCTTCATGCACAAGTTTTTAAGGATGAGCTTGGCCAGGATTATGAAAAATTTGACACTTACTTCAGGCATAAAAAAGCTGGATTGCTTAGAATCTTGGATGAGAGCTCTTTTCCCTGGTTTGATAACCAGGAAACAGAAAAAATAGAAACGATGAATGATATTTTAAAGCTCAGTTTAGATAAAGCTTACAAATGGCTGAAGAAAAAATACGGGCCGCAGCCAAATTGGGAATGGACAAAACTTCATGCCCTTCGTTTAAGGCATGTTTTAGGGGAAATGCCTTTTTTCTGGTTTTTAAACGCCGGTTCCCATCCTTTAAATGGCGATGCTTATACTGTAAGAGCTACTTTTTCAATTTCTTCCGGATATAAAACTACTCATGGCCCTTCCTATCGCCAAATCGTTGATCTTTCCCATTGGGAAAATTCACTCTGGATTATAACCTCAGGCCAGAGCGGCCATTTTTTAAGCCCTTATTATAAGGATCAGCTTCCACTCTGGCTGAAAGGAGATTATCGGCCTATGCTTTTTTCTAATAAGAGCATTGAGGCCAAAGCCAGAGGAGTTTTATGGCTTAAGCCTTTAAAAAATTGAGGTAATTTAAAATTCAAGAGATAATAAGAGGAAAAGATGAAAATTTGTGAGCTGTTAAAACCTGACCATATTTTTCTGGATTTAAAACCTGGAGATAAAAGACAAGTCCTTGAAGAATTTGTCAAGGCTCTGAAGAAAAGAGGGCTTATTAAGGCTGAGAAGACGATCCTTAAAGAAATATTAAAAAGAGAAAGCATAGGAAGTACAGGTTTGGAAAAGGGAATAGCTGTCCCTCACGCTTTAATCTCTAAAATTAAGGAACCGCTCTTAGCTATGGCTTTATTCAAAAGAGGGATAGATTTCGGGTCAGCCGACCAAAAACCTACTAGAGCTGTCCTTCTCCTTCTGGGGAATAAAGATTTCCCTGGAACACAGCTAAAAATTTTGGCTCATATCTGCCGGCTGGTTAAAGAGACCAATTTTGTTTCCAAGCTGAAAAAAGCAAAATCTCATCTTGATGTCTGTTCTATTATTGAGGAAGAAGAAAGAAAAATTTGATGAAGCTTTTAATTCTCATTCTTAATAAAGTAGAAAAACTGGAAGAAGTGCTGGAGGGCTTTTTAGAAATAGGTATAACCGGAGCCACCGTAATTGATAGTGTGGGTATGGGTCATATTTTGTGTGAGGAAGTGCCGATTTTTGCTGGGCTCAGGTTTATGTTCGCAGGAGCCAGGCCTCATAACAAAACCATTTTTTCGGCCATTAAAGACGAGAAGGAACAAGCTGCTATTGACCTTTTAAAAAAAATACTAGGTGATTTAAACCAGCCTGGCACTGGCATTGTCTTTTCTATCCCCATTGATAGAGTAGAAGGCTTGAAACCCGAAATTTAAAGTTTATGAAATCCTTTTTTGCTTTTGGTCTGCTGATTCTTATCGCCTTTTTTGGCTCGCTTTTTATTTTTAAAAGAAAAAAAATTCTTAATCCCTGGAATTACATTCTTCTTTCTGGATTTATTTACATTTTTTTCGGTATTTTATTGGGAAAACATGTCCTTAGCGTCCTTAGCCTCCAGGTGTTAAGAGGCCTTCATCCCCTTGTTGGCTTTGCTTTGGGCTGGATCGGCTTTGTCTTTGGCTTTCAACTGGAAATAAAATATTTGCGCCGCTTCCCCCAAAAATTTATTTCATTATCTGCAAGTCAATTTCTGATTGTTTTTTTGGTAATTACTTCAGGTTTGGCAGTTATCTTAAAGTTAATGTTTCCAACCCAGCCGCAGTTTCTTCTTTGTGGGCTGGCTATCAGCTGGGGGCTTTTAGGCAGCCTTAATTCTCCATCCCTGCTTAATTTAGCTTCTTCAAGTATTGCCTCCAAGGGAAATTACTTTTACCTGGCTCGATTTTTGACCAGTATAAGCGGCTTCTGGTCTCTTTCAGGCCTGGCTCTTATCTTTTCCTTCTGGCATTTTCCTTTTTTCCTACACAATGTCCTGGTTATGGGTTTGATTATTATTTTTTCGATGATAATCTTTTCTTTTTTGTTGGGTTATGTCTTCCATCTTTTGACCAAAAGGAGAGTTGGGGAACAGGATTTGTTTGTTTTTTTATTGAGTTTTGTTTTTTTTGCGGCTGGAGCATCCCTTTATTTTAACCTGCCACCTCTTTTTGTGGGGATGTTGCTGGGGCTAATCTTTACCAATTTAACCCGAGCCCAAGAAAGAATTTATCCTCTGCTTTTTGCCTCAGAAAAGCCAATTTATATCATTTTTTTGATATTGATTGGAGCTCTCTGGGATCTTAATTTTGATTACAGAATTGCTCTTTTAACAGGGTTATTGTTCGTCTTAAAACTGGCTGCCTTTTCCTTATCTCTTCGTCCTTTAAAAGCAACCCTTAATTTTCCTTTTAAATTGCCCGCTCGCTTTGGCTTCTGTTTTTTATCTCCAGGAGGAATAGCTGTGGCTCTGGCAGTCAATATTAAGATTATTTATGATATGCCGCTGACAGATGTTTTTATTTCGGTAGCTTTACTTTTTATTGTTATCAGTGAACTTTTAAGTCCCTGGCTGCTGCGGGAATCGCTTTTGAAGATTGATAGAGAGAAATGAATATCGTAGCCCTTTGTATTATTTTGCTGCTTATGTTCTTCCTAAAAAGCTCGCTGCCGGCCTCTCTGGCTAATCCGCTTCAGAGTTCATCCTTGGCCTTAGGCTTTATCATGCTCTTTGCTTTTCTGGCTGGGAAAAATATAAACCGCCTTAAGCTTCCCCAGATAACTGGTTTTATTTTAGCCGGGATCTTAGGCGGCCCTTTTCTATTGAAGCTTTTAAGCGTGGCCGAGGTTAAAAATTTACAGTTGTTAGATGGGCTGGCTTTAAGCCTGATAGCTTTAACCGCAGGCGGGGAAATGGAGATAGCCAGGCTTAGAAAAAATGTAAAAGGAATCATGTCCATAGTTATTTTCCAGACAGTGGTCATTGTGTCTGGATTTGTTGCTTTTGGCTTTGTCGGCCGCAGCTTTTTTCCTTTATTTAGAGATAAGTCCTCTGTTGAGATTCTGTCTATTGCCCTCCTTTTTGGTACTTTAGCCACGGCTACTTCTCCTTCGACGACCATAGCCATCATTACTGAAACTAAAGCCAAGGGAAAGTACACTAATCTAATTTTAAGTTCGGCTGTGGTCAAAGATTTTTTGGTTATTATTCTTTTTGCTTTTGCTTTGTCTTTTTCCAGATCGTTTCTTTCGCCAGAGGAAGCCTTTAATATAAATTTCTTAAAAGATATTTTGCTGGAAGTGGGAATGTCCCTGGTGATGGGTCTTGCTGTGGGAGCCGGTATTATTTTCTATCTCAAGTATATTAAAAGAGAAGTAACGATTTTTATTTTGAGTATTGCCTTTTTTACTTATCAAATCAGCCAGACTATTGGTCTCCATTCTTTATTGGTCTGTTTATTGGCTGGATTTTTAGTCAAAAATTTTTCCTTATATGGAGAAAAGTTTATTTTGGCCATTGAGAGAAGCTCACTGCCTGTTTATGTGGTATTTTTTGCTATCTCTGGGGCTTCCATCGATCTTAATGCTTTGGAGAAGAGCTGGTGGCTGGCCCTTATTTTTGTAGTCTGGCGGGGCGGTCTTAAGTTTTTAGGAACTTTCGCTGGTGGAAAAATAGCCAGGGAAGATTCTTTAGTTAACCGCCAGAGTTGGGCTGGTTTTATTTCTCAAGCAGGGGTAGCTTTAGGCATGGCCATTATTATTGAAAATACTTTCCCCGTTTGGGGAGGAGAATTCAAGGCCTTAATTTTGGCCGTAATTGGTCTTAATCAGATTGTAGGGCCTGTCCTTCTTCAGAAATTTCTTTTAAAAACAGGGGAGACTGGCCAGAAAGTAGTTTAAAGGTGATCTGTAATTGCCATTAACTTCATTCTATAGTGGAAAATTAATATAATGCTGGCCCTGGCCGATTCTTACAGCTTTTTTAAAAGCCCGGTGAGTTAATTTGGCAGCCTGAGAACAAGCACCTGTTAACTTTTCTCCTTGAGCCAGATAAACCAGGATTGCTGAAGAAAGAAAACAGCCGCTGCCGTGAACTTTTTTCTTAATTTCAGGTTGTTGAAAGAAGTGAAATTTTTGGCCGTCAAATAGTAAATCTGTTTTGGGTCCAGGTCTGTGGCCTCCTGTTATAAGGCAGGGGATATTGGAGTCAAGAAAAATCTTTTGGGCTGCCTCTTTTAAGTCCCCCTGGCTTTTTATCTTGATTCCTGTTAGTAAAGAAGCTTCTTCCAAATTAGGAGTTAAGAGAGTGACCAGCCCCTCCATTTTTTCTAGATAGGCAGAGAGCGCCTCTTTTTGCAAAAGCCAGGTGCCTGTTGAGGCTTTGAAAATAGGGTCTATCACTTTGGGAATGTTAGCGTTTGCCCTTAGAATTTTCTGGATGATTTCTAAGTTAGCAGAAGAACAGATCATGCCAATTTTTATGCCTGAAAAAGAGAATTCCTGAGCCAGAGTTTGATACTGACTCCAGATAAAATCAGGAGGGAGGCAGCGGACTTCCTGTACCAGGAGTGTATTTTGGGCGGTAAGGGAAGTTAAAACGGCCATCCCCTTGAAGCCAAAGGAGGCGAAGACTTTTAAATCAAGGAGAATGCCCGCGCCCCCACTTGGATCGTAGCCAGCTATGGTTAATAGAATTTTTTCGGCCATCTATTACTCCTCTTTCAGCCGTTTAAAATTCTAAATTAAAAAGGCAAGAAATGCCAGAAATCATCTATAATTATGTCGATTGCCCTCAGCTTGGAAGTTTGACATCAGCCAGTAAATGGACTAAATTATAAAGATGACAATATCTATTCTAAAGATTATCCTTTACGCTCTCCTTTTCTATATTGTATATCACCTTATCCGTTTTTTCCGGATATTAGGAAAGGTCAAAAAATCTTCACCCAAAACCCGCCGTTCTTCCGGATTAATGGTCAAAGATGAAATATGTAATACTTACCTTCCTAAAGAAGACGCTATTAAAGAAGTCTTTGACGGTAAAGAATATTTTTTCTGTTCTAATGAATGCCGCCAGAAATTCTTAGAACAGAAAAAGTCTTGAAATCAGCATTACCTAAATTATCTTAAATTTTCCCTTTAACGCTGGAATAGAGCCAAATTTTAAGAATAAATCAGGGAGCAAGGCTCCAGGCGTCTATGGTCACGGAATCTTGAAGGCTTATCTGGGAATGTTCAAAATTGGCCGGGACAATATAAGAATCTCCGCTTTTAACCAGAAATTCTTCCCGCTGGTCGTTGTGTTTAATGATAATTTTCTGCTCTCCTTTGAGGATAGTTGTAACCTGTTCATAGGAATGTTTGTGGGGCGGCACTTTAGAGCCTTTTTTATATTCAAATTTAGCCATTAATACATCCTTGCCGCAAGCTAGAGTATGACGGACAACTCCCTTGAAAACCTCAACGGATGGCTGCTTTTCCTTGCTTATTTTTAACATGTTTCCCTCATATTTATTTTATGGGATTTAAATTATTTTTTTGTTTAATTTAGTAATCGGACCAGGTTATGCGGAAATCAGTAAACTCTCCTCGGTAAGGCTCCCATTTGATTTCTACTTTATCGACTCGAGCTAAAGGAGGCCCTTCTTTGAGCTTATTTATCAAAGTCTCAATTCTTTCCTTATCTCCCTCGGCTACCACTTCAACTCTACCATCCCCAAGATTACGCACCCATCCTTTTAAATTGAGGGAAGAGGCCCACTGTTGAGTATGATCACGGAAAAAAACGCCCTGGACCCGTCCCGAGACAAAAACATGCGTCCTAGCTTCCATCGTAATTCCCAATTATATTATCATTCTCTAAATCAAAGGTAAAGTAAAACCCGGCTCTGTTACGAAAAGTGGGGTAATTGATGCTTATGGGGTCAGACCTTCATAAGTTTCATAACT
>CAZEQD010000033.1:6602-22553 GCA_964514305.1 uncultured Eubacteriales bacterium | reverse complement strand
TTACATTAATCGTTGATTTTTTTGGTTTTAAATGATATTATTTTTCTACCTGTTAGAGATTCCGAAAATGAACGAAATTGAAGAACTATCTAAACTTGAGGTGAAAAAGCTTCCTCCGCTTCTTTCTTTTCTTCTCGATGATTTGCACCAGAAAGTGTTGAAAAATCTTTATCTGGAATTGGGCACAGGCCCTGTCCTTTATCTTCTTTCTCCCTCCTATTCAGTCATCAACCCCACTCCCAACGAAACAATTAATGATTTTATTCAGAAGAAAGAATTCATCCTTAATTATATTAAGGAGTATATCATTCAGAATCTAGCTGCCTATTCTGTCCTTTTAGATGTTAACAGCTATTTTATAGAACAGAATAATTACCTGGTATTGGCCCGTTTAAGGGAGAGGGATTCGGGGGGGAGGAAATATGAGATTAAATTTTATACTCATTCTCCCCGAGAATTGATGACTCATTACAAAGATAAAATCTATATCGGCCGGGATTTCATAGATCTTTTTCATTTTAAAAGAAAATATTTTGGCGTTAGAGAATTCATTCTTTCTATTAAGGATCAATATGAGACATTGTTGGACAGAGCTGAAGAAAAGCTTAAAAATCCACTTGCCTATAAATCCTATTTTCAGGAGATTAAAGAGTCAGTCAATGAACTGCGCAAGGAAAGCCTCCAAATATTGCAGTCTCTTCCCCCTTATCTTAATATAGATAATTTTACCGGAGAGGATTTGATTGACATCAATGCTCAATACCGGACAATCAACCATTATTTAATAGAACTTAATGATGAGGTGGCTGAATTTGAAAGCCTTCTCCGTTATAAAAAAGAAATAGATTTTGTCCGCTATGTTACCAAATATAAAAAAGACCTGGCTAACATAATTTCCTATTTCAATATCAAGGTTAATGGTTTTTTAACTCAGAAAATATATGACTTAAAAAGCCAGCGCTGATTTAATAATTACATACCACCCTTTGTCTTTTACGCTTTACGTTTTTGCGCCCTGCTGGGGACAGCAGTCCCTCCCCCTAAATCCTCACTCTTTATTCTTTACGGTCTACGCCGTCTGTTATTCTTCTACGCTGATGGTGCCGTAGCTGGTGGCCAGAAAAATTGATGGTTTTTCTTTTTCTTGAACAAAAGCCTTGGCTATAGTTAAACTGTTTTTTTCTTCCTTAAAGATTTTAGCCGGCAAATTCCATCTAATTTCTCCAGATTTGGCCTGAGCTTCAAAAGGATATTTCTCTTTAAAAGGCCAGAAGAGCTTAATATCTGTATAACGCCCTTCTACTTTAATAGGTCCTGTAAGAGGGGCTGGCTTGAGGCTGACGGCTCCATGGGCAAGGTAAATAGAGGTTTCCCCTTTAAATTCAGCTAGTTCAATATTCTTGTAGGAGGAAGAAATGTATATTTTTTGAGCTTCAATCGACCTGGCTTTCACCCCCATATTTTTCCCCTCAATAATAATATTTCCCTGGAGGTTGTTTAGTTTAATTTGACCGTAGCTGTGGTTAATCTCTAGGGGGCCTTGAGCTCCATCGATAATTATCTGAGCATGTTTATTTGTAATTTTGACTGGGCCCACCTTGAGTAAGATTATGTCTTTATAGGAAGTTTCAATAGTTAGGTCTGTTGCTAAATTCTGAGCTGAAACCTGAGAATGAGAACCAGTGATTTTTACTGGACCTTGGGCATCCTCGACTTTAATTTGGCCATAGCGGTCTTTTATTTCAGTCTTCCCCTTAATTCCTTCCAGAAAAAGAGGAGCATGTTTGGATTCCACCTGACAGTCAGCTTCTATTTTGGCTACTTCTACCTTTTGGTAACTATTGGAAATAGTAAGGTTTCCAGCAATATCTGAAGCAATGACTTGGCCGTGACGGTTGCTGATAGACGTTTCTCCTACTTGGGAAACTCTGACTAATCCGTAGGAATTGCTGACTTCTATTTTCGTCTTAGCTGGGACAGTTAGGAGGAAATTGGTCTTAAAATTTTTTCTCCTGAATTCATCACGATTGGTGGATAGACTTAGTTGGTTTTTATTTCTATCTATTTTCATCTTCAACTGCTTAGAGACCTGTTCAGCTTGTTCTTCATTTTTTCTCCAGATGATTTTTTGAAAAGAAATAGTGATCTTTTCTTCCTGATCACTCTGAACCTCTACCTGACCATGGGCGTTATTAATTTTGATCAGTGAGGGCAGAGGCCCTTCAATTTGCTCTGTTTCTTCAAAAGTAAATTCCTTATAGCGGAAGAGGAAATGCCCGTCAATTTCCCAATTGAGATCAAGCTTTCCAGTTTGGGCATAGTAAAAAAAGATGCCGGCTCCAATAATAAGAATCAAAACTATAACTTCTTTGGCTTTCATGGTTGGTCCTGATTGCTTAGAGATTTTTCTTTACTTTCTTTAACTCCAAAATAAAGCTTCCATAGTCCCCAAACAATAAGTATCAGTGGCCAAAGGCGGGCTAGGTAATCCCAGACCTTAACATCAATGTTGTAGAGAAGAAAAATGAGGCCAATAAAAACAAGAATAATTCCCCAGGCTAAGGCATCCCGCTGTTTATATTTGGCCATCAGAGCCTCCTTTCATCCTCTTTTTTGTTTTTGGAAAGATAATCGAAAATAAGTTTAAAGCCGATAACAATTACCACTACCGGCCAGAAATCAAAAACTGTGTCGTAGCTTATAACTTCGAAATTTGCCAGAAGAAGGACTACACCCAGGACAATAAGGACAATTCCCCAGAAAATAGAACCAGTTTTTACCGCTTCAGGAAATTCTTCTACTTCTTCTATGTCTTCGCCCTTTCCCTCTAGGACACGACGGTTGATGCTTTTAGCCGTCTGGACAGCATCAATTATCTGGTAGATGTAAAAGCCTGCAAGAATTATGCCTAAAAAAGGCTGGCCCTGACCTGAAGTCTGCATGGTCACCAAACCAGCAAAGATGACAATAAAAATCAATCCTTTGGACAACTGGCGGTTGTAAAGAGTGCCTACTCCAGGGAAAAAGAAGGAGAGAACTCCAGCCAAAGCAGGAGATTTAGGGGGCTTTTTGATAACAACTTTTTCTTCCATTCTTAACCTCCATATTTATCTTATATTTTAATCTTCATTCTTCCCCCACAGTTTGTTTTTGTGGATGGAGACAATTATTTCATCTTTATAAGCACCTAAATTCTCGGTTAAAGATTCGGCTTTGGCATATAATTTTTCGAGCTGACTGTAGCTGCGATGGAGACGGAAATTAATCATGTGATTAATTTGTTTTCTTTGAGGATTAAAAGCATAGAAAGAAATAACCATGAGCAGGATGGCTACTCCAGCCAGAATCGGCTGGAGAGATGGCCGCAGAAAAAAGTAAAAGCTGAATTTGAACCTTTTCTTTTTTTCAGGGATAGAGTAAAGGCGGTCGAGAAGTTCAGGTCTGACTTCAAGCTCTGGCCAAGACGAAAGCGATTCTTTAGTTTGTTGGAGTAGAGAATAAAGCTCTGAACAGCCAGGACAACTTTTGAGATGAGATTCAACTTCCTTTCTTTGTTGGGCACTAAGCTCATCCTCTAAATAAAAAGAGAGAAGTTTTTTCGCTTTTTCACATTCCATTCTCTTTCTCCTTATTTTCCTTGAGGATTCTGGCCAACTGCAGTCTTCCCCTGTTTACCCGGGATTTTATTGTTCCTAAAGGAAGCTCCATAATTTCAGCAATTTCCTCATAGCTTTTTCCCTGGATGTCTCTGAGAATTACTGTCAGGCGAACTTCTGGAGAGAGATGGTTTAAGGCCTGCCATAATATTTTTTTGTTTTCTTCTTTTATCAGGCTGTTTTCAGGGCCGGAGGCAGAATTTGTGGCCAGGTAATGAGGATGAAGATCGTCTCTGTTTTTTTTTGACCATTTTGTTTTTCGATATTGGTCTATGAGGTAATTTTTAGCCAGAGTTAGGATCCAGGCACTGAAGTTCTTCTGGAAATCGTATTTGGTCAAGGAGATGTAAATCTTCATGAAAATATCCTGAGTTAAATCCTCTGCTTCCTGGAAGGTGCCGCTGAATTGATAAGCCAGATTAAATATCCTTCCAGAATAAGCATTAACCAACATTTCCCAAGCTCCTTGTCTTCCTTCCAGGCATTGTTTTAATATGTCTTGAATTTCCACTCAACTCATCCTGATAGACGAAATTTGGAGCTGAAAAGTTCGGTTATGCTTTGGGGGTTTTTTCATTTTAAAAGAAACAGCTGGCTTTATCTTCAAGGGTTTATAGCTATTGTCTTTTTCCATTCTAAAAATGTAAATAGAGCATGTCAAATTACTTTGGAAGATAGCAAGCATCCTCAAAGCCGTGATAGCTAATAAAGAATAAGGTCATACTTATAGGTAGCGATTTCTCTCCATCCGAGCCCATAAGATAATAATCGCTAATATTGATTCTGTCCCTAAATTCCGGCTCTATAACAAAAAGTGGGTAATATACATGGGGTCAGACCTTCATAAGTTTCATAAATTATGCTTCTCTATTAATATATTTCGTCGGTTTGTAGGGGACAAAAGTTATTACAATTATTGTAAAAATTAAAGTTATGAAACTTATGAAGGTCTGACCCCGCAAGGAATTCCCACTTTTTGTCGTAGAGCCCTAAATTCCTTGACTTAAATAGTCATCTATGACAACATGTTTTATATATTTTTCTTATTTCACTTAATATTCATCGTGCTTTTCAAATATTTCATTTTTATCCAGAAAGGGAGGAAATAATGGCTGGAATTGTAGGTTATGGGGTCTATATCCCTCGGAACAGAATAAAGGTTGAGGAAATCGCCAAGGTTTGGGGAGCAGATGCTTCAAATTATAAGAAGAGTTTGATGATCGAAGAGAAGTCAGTACCATCTCCTGATCAGGATACAATTACCATGTCTGTGGAAGCTGCTAAAAATGCTCTAAAAAGAGCCCAAATTGAGCCGTCTATGATTGGAGCTGTTTATGTTGGTTCAGAATCTCATCCTTATGCCGTTAAGCCCTCAGGCACTGTCCTGGCTGAGGCCTTGGGAGCCACACCTGAAGCTCATACGGCAGATTTTGAATTTGCCTGCAAAGCAGGTACAGAAGGAATGTATGTAGCCTTGAGTCTGGTTAAAGCGGGGGAGATTAAGTATGGATTGGCTGTGGGAGCGGATACTTCCCAGGGAGCTCCTGGAGATGCCCTTGAGTACACGGCTGCTGCCGGAGCTGCAGCTTTTATTTTTGGCAACGATAATTTGTTAGCTGAAACTGTAGGCACTTATTCCTATATGACCGACACCCCAGATTTTTGGCGGCGGGAATACCAGTACTATCCTCAGCATGGAGGACGATTCACTGGAGACCCAGCTTATTTCAAGCACATCATGGGTGCAGCTAAAGGAATTATGAACAAGACAGGCCTCAAACCTGATGATTTCAATTATGTTGTCTTTCACCAACCCAACGGTAAATTCCCGCTGCGAGTAGGTAAGAGACTGGGCTTCAGTCGACAACAGATAGAGCCAGGCTGGCTGGTCAACAAGCTGGGCAATACCTATTCGGGTTCGTCGCCAATGGGCTTAACGGCTACTCTGGATATTGCTCAACCAGGAGAGTTGATTCTTATCGTCTCCTTTGGTTCAGGAGCAGGCAGTGATGCTTTTATCTTTGAAGTTACTGAAAGAATTGAAGAGGTTAGAGATCTGGCTCCCAAAACAAGAGAATTGCTGGAAAGAAATAAGCATTATTTGAGCTATGGCCAATATGCCAAATATCGCCAAAAAATAAGAAAGGCTCCATAGGAGGGAAAAAATGAGAGATGTAGCGGTTATTGGTGTAGGCATGACCAGATGGGGAGAGCTTTGGCCGAAATCTTTAAGGACGATTTTTGTGGAAACAGCTCTTCTGGCTATGGAAGATGCCGGCCTTGATCATATTGATTCAATGTATGTCGGTTCGATGTCTTCTGGCGTCTTTGTTGGCCAAGAACATCTGGCTTCTCTCTTGGCCGATTATTTGGGTCAAACACCTGTGCCTGCGGCCAGAGTGGAAACTGCCTGCGCTTCAGGTGGTCTGGCTTTAAAGCTGGGCTTTATGGAAGTAGCCTCAGGCATGAGTGATATCGTTTTGGTCAGTGGGGTGGAGAAGATGACTGATGTTGATGGCCATGAGGCTACCTATGCTCTGGGCACGGCTGCTGACCGGGAATATGAAGGCTACCACGGCCTGACATTTCCTGGGCTTTATGCATTGATTGCCCGGGCTCATATGGAGAAATATGGGACAACCAGAGAGCAATTGGCTCTAGTGGCTGTTAAGAACCACCATAATGGGGCCAGAAATCCTTTGGCCCAATTTCAGTTCGAGATTACAGTTGATTCAGTTATTAATTCGGTTTTAGTGGCTGATCCTCTCAGGATTCTTGACTGCTCTCCGATAACAGATGGAGCTGCAGCTGCCGTTCTTTGCCCGGCTGAAAAGGCTCGTCAGCTGAAGAAACCAGTCATTAAAATCATTGGTTTTGGTCATGCTACTGATACTATTGCCCTCGCTTCCAGGAAAGATATTACCTGGTTGGAGGCTACCTATCAGGCGGCCAAACAGGCCTATGCTATGGCTGATAAAAAGCCGGAGGATATTGATTTAGTCGAAGTTCACGATTGCTTTACGATCGCTGAAATCTGTGTTATGGAAGCCCTGGGCCTGGTAGAGCGAGGAAAAGGCGGTCAAGCTCTGGAAGATGAGATTACTTTCCTTGAGGGAAAAATTCCGGTTAATACCAGTGGCGGTTTGAAAGCTAAAGGTCATCCAGTAGGAGCTACTGGAATAGCTCAGGTGGTAGAGATTGTCAAACAGCTCAGAGGAGAAGCTGGTCAAAGGCAGGTTAAAGGAGCCAGAGTGGGCATGACCCAGAATATGGGCGGCAGCGGCGGAAGCTCTCTGGTTCATATTTTTGAAAGGGAATAGGAGGATAAAATGCCAACACCAGCAAGATACTGGAGAGAGATTCCTCAAAGATATCGTCTGGAGGCAAATAAATGTCAAGCCTGCAATCTGACTTTTTTTCCCCCTCGTCTCCTCTGTCCTCAATGTGGCCAAAAGGAATTGGTGCCAGCTAAGCTGTCTGAATCAGGCAAGATTATTTCCTATACCGTAATCCGTGTACCTCCCCATCAATTTGTGGATCAAGCGCCCTATGCTATAGGTATTATTGAACTTGATGATGGGGTTAAGTTGACGGCTCAAATTGTCGATTGTGAGTTTGAAGATTTAAAAATAGGTCAGAGGGTAAAGATCGAATTCAGGAAGATTTACGAGGAGGGAGAGTCAGGTATTATATGCTACGGCTATAAATTTGTCCCCATAAACAGTAAAGAATAAGGAGTGAGGAGTAAGAAGTTAGGTGTAGGGCCTGCTGTCCTCAGCAGGCCGAAAAAACACGTAGAGAGTGAAGGGTGAAAAAGTTGTAAAACATTTTTGTAGGGTCTGCTGTCTTCAGCAGACCGTATGAATTAAGATATAACTGGTAGTTATAAAAATTTGAAAAATAGCTTAAAATATGACTGAGAGTAAAGTTTTTCTTTCGATATAATAGGGGTTTTAGCCATGTATAGAATAGAAAGCAAAATAGATAGGCAAAGTGACGAATACAAGAAAAACTTAAAACATATGAAAAAGCTGGTAGCTGAATATAAGCAAATTCTAGCTGAAGTCCAGCAGGGAGGACCGGCTAAATATAGAGAGCTTCATAAAAGCCGTGGCAAACTTTTGGCCCGGGAAAGGGTGGAAAGGCTTTTAGACAGGAATACTCCTTTTCTTGAATTAAGCCCTCTGGCTGCTTACAATCTTTATGATAATGAGGCCCCTCAGGCTGGGATGATAACCGGTATTGGTTTGGTTCACGGCCGCGAGGTTTTGGTGGTGGCTAATGATGCCACTGTCAAAGGCGGTACCTATTTTCCCATGACTATTAAAAAACATGTTCGGGCCCAGCAGATAGCTCTGGAAAACCGGCTGCCTTGTATTTATTTAGTTGATTCTGGGGGCATTTTCCTTCCTCTTCAATCTGGAACTTTTCCTGATAAAGAGCATTTTGGCCGTATTTTTTACAATCAAGCTCGTCTCTCAGCTTTAGGCATTCCTCAGATTTCTATCGTCATGGGCTCTTGTACAGCTGGAGGCGCTTATGTGCCGGCTATGAGCGATGAAACGGTCATTGTCCGGCAGCAGGGTACTATTTTTATAGGCGGCCCTCCTCTGGTTAAAGCGGCCACTGGGGTTGAGGTAACGGCTGAAGAATTGGGAGGAGCTGATGTTCATTGCCGTACTTCAGGCGTATCTGATTATTATGCTCAAAATGATGAACATGCCCTGGAAATTGCCCGCAATATTGTAGAAACGCTTGACCCTCCTCAAAAATTCCCCCTTGAGGTGAGCGAACCCGAAGATCCTTATTATGATCCTGAGGAGATGTATGGAGTTATCCCTACTGATTTAAGAAAGCCTTTCAATATGAAAGAGATTATTGCCCGACTGGTTGATGGCAGCCGCTTCCAGGAGTTTAAAGAACTTTACGGCCAAACCCTGATCTGCGGCTTTGCCCGAATCATGGGCTATCCAGTCGGCATTCTGGCTAATAATGGAGTTCTTTTTTCAGAAAGCTCTTTGAAAGGAGCCCATTTTGTCAGTTTATGTGCAATGCGCAAAATCCCCCTTGTTTTCCTTCAGAATATAACCGGCTTTATTGTCGGTAAGCAATATGAACACGGGGGGATTGCTAAAGATGGAGCCAAGCTGGTCCATGCAGTAGCCAATGCCGATGTTCCCAAGTTTACAATAATTATCGGTGGCTCTTATGGAGCTGGAAACTATGCCATGTGCGGCCGGGCTTATGCTCCTCGTCTTCTCTGGATGTGGCCTAATGCCCGTATTAGTGTTATGGGAGGGGAGCAAGCTGCCAATGTCCTGCTTACAGTGAAGATAAAGAGATTAAAGGAACAGGGTAAGAAGATGTCAGTCAAGGAAAAAGGAGAATTGATGAAGCCCATTCTGGAAAAATATGAGTATGAAGGCAGCCCTTATTACAGTACTGCCCGGCTCTGGGATGACGGTATCCTCGATCCTTTAGAAACAAGAGAGGCTCTAGCCTTGGGTATATCCATGAGCCTCAATGCCCCAATTCCTGATTATAAAGTCGGTATTTTCCGGATGTAACATGGAAAAAAAAGAATACCAAACTATTCTCTTCCAGCCTCAGGGTGAAGTTTTGCATATCTACTTCAATCGTCCTCAAGTGCACAATGCTTTTAATGCAACCATGATTGCTGAACTTGATGAAGCTCTGACAAGAGCTAACCAAGATAAATCTTTGCGGGTGATTGTCCTCAGCGGTCAGGGGAAATCATTCTGCGCAGGGGCTGATTTGAACTGGATGAAGGAGATTATCCATTATTCATTCCAGCAGAATTTAGAGGAATCTCTACAGCTGGCTGAGGTTCTTTATAAGCTCTATGATTTACCCAAACCAACAGTGGCTATGGTTAACGGTACAGCAATCGGTGGAGGCACCGGCTTTATTTCCGCCTGTGATATAGCTGTAGCTTCCGAGGGGGCGAAATTTGGTTTGAGTGAAGTCAAGATCGGACTGGTTCCAGCAGCCATCTCCCCCTATGTTATCCGCAGGATAGGGGAGGCCAAAGCTCGGGAATATTTTTTAACTGGAAAAAGAATCTCGGCGGTCAAGGCTCGGGAAATTGGCCTCATCAATGAAGTTGTTCCTAAAGATAATCTGAGAGAAAAAGTAAATGAGATTATCAAGCTTCTTCTTTCTTCAGGGCCGGAGGCTTTAGCCAGTTGTAAGTTACTTATTCAGAAAGTGCCTCAAATGTCTTTTGAGGAAGCAAAGAATTTTACAGCTCAGATGATTGCCCAGCTAAGAGTCAGCCCAGAAGGACAGGAGGGGATGTCTGCCTTCTTGGAGAAAAGAAAGCCGAGATGGGTAAAAAAAGTGAAAAGTGAAAAGTTTAAAGTGAATAGTGAAGAGTGAAGAGTAAAAAGTTTAAAGTGAAAAGGGAATCAATAGATAAATAAAATTCAGCGATTAGAACTGAGTGCGCATTCGTAAAATAAACTTTGAAATGATATTATATTTATAGCTATGATAAAGAAAATCCTAATCGCCAACCGGGGTGAAATTGCTGTCCGCATAATCAGAGCCTGCCAGGAGATGGGTATTGCTACCGTAGCTGTCTTTTCTGAGGCAGACCGGCAGAGCCTCCATGTTCAAATGGCTGATGAAGCCCTTTGTCTTGGTCCTCCACCAGCCATCGAAAGCTATCTTGATATGGATAAAATTATTGAAGCTGCTCACCGTACAGGAGCAGAAGCTATCCATCCTGGCTATGGTTTTCTGGCTGAAAATGCCGCTTTCGCCCACCGCTGTGAGCAGGAACATATTATTTTTATCGGTCCTAACTCCAGAGCTCTGCGGCTGGTTGGTGATAAAGTCCGTTCCCGTCTGACCATGGATAAAGCCGGAATACCCATTATTCCTGGCATGAAAAACATTCCTCAGGATTTTTCTGAAGCAGAAAAAGAGGCTCAAAAAATTGGTTATCCATTGATGATTAAAGCTTCAGCGGGAGGCGGCGGTAAAGGGATGAGGATTGTCTGGAGTAAAAAGGAATTGAGATCCGCCCTGGAAGCCGGCCAGAGAGAAGCTAAATCTGCTTTCGGCGATGACTCTATCTATCTGGAAAAATACATTGAGCAGCCGCGCCACGTTGAATTTCAAGTTTTGGCGGATAATTATGGCCAAGTAATTCATCTTTATGAGAGGGAATGTTCTATTCAGAGGCGGCATCAGAAAATTATAGAGGAAACACCTTCTCAAGCTTTAGATCCGGAATTAAGAGCCAAGATGGGTGAGACAGCCAAAAAAGCCATCGAGGTCGCAGGTTACAACAATGCTGGCACAGTGGAATTCCTGCTGGATAAAAATAAAAATTTTTATTTTCTTGAGGTTAATGCCAGGCTTCAGGTTGAACATCCAGTGACAGAACTTACCTGCGGTCTGGACCTCGTCCATCAGCAGATTTTAATAGCCTCAGGAAAGAAGCTATCTTTCCGCCAGCAAGATATTCATCCCCGGGGTCATGCTCTTGAGTGCCGCATTTATGCCGAAGACCCCGCTCGAAATTTTTTACCCTCATCAGGAAAAATCCTCTTCCTTAAGGAACCGCAGGGGCCAGGCATTCGTCATGACTGCGGCATATACAGCGGCTGTCAGGTTCCTATTCATTATGATCCTATTTTGGCCAAGCTAATTGTCTGGGCTGAAAACAGAGCATTGGCCATCACCAGAATGGTTAAAGCTCTGGATGATTTTGTCATTTTAGGTATTAAAACTTCTATTGATTTCTTAAAAGAAGTCATAAGCCACCCTCAGTTTTTGGCTGGAGAGACGACTACAGATTTTATCCCGAAATATTTTGCTAATTGGAACAGACAAAAGAAAAATGAGGATCAACTTCGCTTAGCCTTATTAGCTTCTGCTTTTATAGAGTTAGAGACGGGCTTAACCAAAAAAAAAGCGGCAGGCGTCAGTAAACAAATTTTTTCTCCCTGGCTTAGGCTCGGTAAATGGCGGTTGGGAGGCAAATAAGATGGATTTTGAATTCCTGGTTAATGGTCAAATTCATAAATTGTCTCTGGAGAAAAAAGGCGAAAAATTTATTTTTTCCAATGGAAATAAGACTTCGGAGGCCGACATTAAGTTTACAGGCTCTAATGTTATTTCTGTTCTGATTGGTCAGAGCTCCCATAAAATTTATTTTGTCAGAGATAAAGATAAGACCTATGTCTATGTTGGTGGCCGTCATTTTATAGCTGAAAAAGCTGAAAGAGCGGCCGGGGGAATCTATCAAGCTGGCAGTGAAAGGGCAGGAGAGGATAATTTAATGGTCAAAGCCCCGATGCCGGGAAAAGTTATTAAAATAAATGTCAGCGAGCAAGAAAAGGTAAGAAAAAACCAGACTTTAGCCATTGTGGAAGCCATGAAAATGGAAAATGAAATCAAATCCTCAGTTGAAGGATTTGTCAAAAAAATATTTGTTTCTCCCGGAGACCTGGTCGATTCCGACAAGCCTTTAATTGAGTTGAGCAGAGATGAATAATCTGGCCTGAGTCCTCTCTAAATTTCTTGTCTCAGACAGGCTTCTTTTTTATGGACTTGCAGTAGGGTCAGACCTTCATAAGTTTCATAAATTATGCTTCTCTATTGATATATTTCGTCGGTTTGTAGGGGACAAAAGTTATTACAGTTATTGTAAAAATTAAAGTTATGAAACTTATGAAGGTCTGACCCTGCCGGGAACAAATTCAAATTATGAAAGTTTGAGACCGGGGCTCGGCGCCTTTTCTTTAAGGCCACAGTAATCTCTCTCCAAACCGAAAAGGAAAATATAAATTGATTGCCTAATAGAGCAAATTTCCCTAAATTGAAAGTGGTAGGAGATAGATTTTAATTCAAGGAGGCTTTTTGTTTTTTTATCTAAGGCCCAACCGCTTTAATTAACAGAGAGAAAATGCAACGATTGTCCAAAAAAAAGAGTTTATTAAAAATGAATATGGATGAACAGGAGCTGGTGTCTCGTATTCAACAAGGAGATGAGATGGCTTTTGCCCAAATAGTTAGAAGCTACAAAGACAAGATTGTCAATTACCTCTGGCAGCTGACTGGCGATTACCAGAAAGCAGTTGAGCTTTCTCAAGAAACTTTTATCAGAGTCTATTTTAAATCTCGTAAATACAAGCCAGTAGCCCCTTTTTCTTCCTGGATTTATGCTATTGCCTCTAACCTGGCTAAGACTGAAATGAAAAGAAGCAGAAAGATGAAGACGGTTCCTCTTGATAATGTTCAACCCAATATAATCCCCAAAGAACATTTTCCCAATAATGAATCCAATGCTGACCTGGCCCAGGAACTGAGGAAAGCTCTCAATTCTCTTCATCCCCGCTATAGAGTTCCAGTCATCCTTAAAGATGTTGAAGGATTTTCTCAGGAAGAGATCGCCCAGATGTTAAGAAAGCCATTGGGTACTATTAAAGCCAGAATTAGCCGGGGAAGAAATTATCTAAAAAAAGAGCTGGTCAAGTCCTCAATTAAAACCAAATCTTTTAAAAAGAGGAAAGAAAATGAATCAGGAAGAATTTGATCTATTGAAAAAACTGGGGAGGGTAAGTGCTCCTCCTAATTTTGAGGAAAACGTTCTTACTCGTCTATCTCACCATAAAAGACAGATGAAGGCTCGCTATCTTCGTCTCTCCTTAGCCAGTGCTTTTAGTGCTGTGGTTGTTTTGCTGGTGGTCATCAATATTTTTATATTTCCCCAAAAAGGGCCGTTGCGTTTTATTACCATGAAAAAAGAGATCCCGACTGTAGTTCAACCCCAGAGAAAGTGCGCAGCTCGAGAGGTAATTCCTATTGTCGAACCAGTAAATTATAAAAATGAGATTGAAACTCTTTCTGAAAAATCAACTACCATTTACATTCTGGAACAGGTTTCGGAGGAGACTTGTTCTGAAATCAATTATTAAGGAGGATATCTGTTATGAGCATCAAACTTAAAGCCATCCTTGTTTTGCTTTTATTTTTATTTCTTATATTTTTCAGCCTAAAAGCTGAGGCTCTCACCGCTAGTGGCAGTCTTGATAAAGAGATTAAGGATATATACAAGAGTGTTTATCCTTCGGTGGTCAAAGTAGAAGCCAGAAATCGGACAAAAAAGGTTGCTACTGGAGTGGTTATTGATAAAGGTGGCTATATTGTAACTACAGCCCTCATTTCTCCCCATCAAGAAAAAATATCTGTCATAACTTCAGCTAAAAAAAGAGTCGAAGCCAAATTTTTAGGCATGGACGCGCTAACTCATCTGGCCTTAATCAAAGCTGAAGATAAAAATTTGCCTCCTCTGAATACAGGAAAATCAGAGAAACTTTTGCCAGGGGATTGGATTGGAGTGGTCAGCATTTCTCCTGAGAGTACTCCGGCGGTAACCCAAGGCATTGTCAGTTCGGTAGCCAAAGATAAGCTTCGTCTTAATATTTGGGTTATGCCTGGTTCCAGCGGCAGTCCGGTGGTTGATCGCCAAGGGAAGATGGTCGGATTATTACGGGGCATATATGCTGAAGATAAGCCAGTTGTTTTTGAATTTAGGGAGCAAGAGTTAGTGGGCTCAGGTTATGTTTTCAGTCGGGCTGAAGCTCCTAGCTCAGGCATGGCTTTAGCCGTACCGGTGGATATAGTTAAATCAATCTGCGAAGAGATAAAAAAGAAAGGGAAAGTAGAAAGAGGTTGGCTAGGAGTCTCCATCGCTGAGAATGAAGAAGGCAAGGTGGAAATTGTAAACATTGAAAAGGATAGTCCAGCTGAGCTAGCCAAGCTGAGAAGAGGGGATATTATCCTTGAATTTGAGGGAAAGAAAGTGACCTCCACTCAAATGTTAGCTTCTGAAATCAGACATAGAAAACCAGGAAGCAACGTGAATTTAAAAATTGACCGTCAGGGCCAAATAGAGGAGGTCAAAGTCCGATTGGGTGAATACCCCGAAAGCGAAATAAAGAAAGAACTGCAATTGAAATTCCCTCAACTTTTTCCTGCAAAACCTCCACTACCTCCTCAGCGCCCCTTGGTTTTTCCTCGCACTTGGGAAACGAGGAAGTATATCGGTGTTTATCTGCAAGAATTAAATAAAGAGCTTTCCCAGTATTTTGGTGTTAAAGAAGGTAGAGGCCTTTTAATCTCGAAAATAACTGAAGGGGGACCTGCTCAAAAAGCTGGCTTGAAAGTCGGTGATGTGATTATAAGAGCTGATGGTAAACGTGTAGAAAGTGTCCGTCAATTAAGTGGGCTTATCCAGGATAAGGAAAAAGGGGAAAAAATAAAGATAGAATTTTTAAGAAATAAAAAGGTGCATACAGTTGAAGTTGAAATTGAGAAAGAAGAGAGAGGTAGCTATTATGATTTCTCCAAAAACTGGGAGGATTATGTGGAAAATTGGGAGAAGTACAGGGGAAATTTTCAAGAAGATCTCAAGAAATGGCAGGAAAGGTATGGGGAAGAATATAAAAACAGTCTGAAAAAATTGAATAAAGAGCTTAAGAAAATTTCAGAGGAGATAGCTAAAAAGAGCCAGGAGGCGGTTAAAAAGCTTAAATCCGCTCTGAAAAAAGCTAAAGAAGTTAAAGTTTAAGCCCAAGCCACTTGTTGCGGATAGCTTCGAATTCTCTGGCGGATAGCCTGGAATGTTTATAAAAGCCTTTGGCCTGCCTTTGTTTTAAGGCTTCATAAAGGATGATACCCACCGAAACTGAAAGATTAAGGCTCTGGACCATGCCTAGCATGGGAATTTTGATCACATAATCCGCCAGGCAAAGGGCTTCCTCTGAAATACCTTCAGCTTCATTGCCAAAAACAATAGCTAGAGGCTGAGTGTAATCCAGAGCTGTGTAGGGATGGGCCTTATGCCTGAGATGAGTAGCTGCAATTTTAAAGCCTTGCTTTTTAAGCTGACTCAGACATTGGCTGGTTGAAGGGTAGTAATGGAATTCAAGCCACTTTTCTGCTCTGGTGGAAATAGCCTCATTGATAGGGAATAGTTCCTTGGCTGAGGAGATAATGTCAATGTTCAGGATGCCAGCCGCCTCACAGGTGCGAACTACAGCACTGGCATTATGCGTATTTTTAACTTCTTCCAAAACTACCCGAAGATCAGGCTGGCGCAAAGCCAAGACTCTTTCTACCTTGGCTATTCTTTCTTTAGTGGGCATAGAAAAAATATAACAAACAGCTCCCCAAAAGGCAAAACAGATATGGTGAAATGTAGGATATATAAAGTTTGATCTGTAGGCTCTGCTATCCTTAGCAGACCGTAAACTGTAAG
>CAZEQD010000033.1:0-6502 GCA_964514305.1 uncultured Eubacteriales bacterium | reverse complement strand
TATATAAAGTTTGATCTGTAGGCTCTGCTATCCTTAGCAGACCGTAAACTGTAAGTGGATCATAAAAGGTGAAGCACAATTCGTAAACCGTGAAACGCAAACAGTAAACTGTAGGGTCCACTGTCCCCAGCGGACTTGAATTTATTTCATGAAAACAAATTTTAAAATCATAGCCAGCCAGAAAATCAATCCTCCCAGCAAGGCTCTGTACTCTCTGTTATTAAGATAAAGCTGGAAGCTAAAGCGGTGGCTATGAAGCCCCAGATAATGCTTGAAAGAAGGGAAGAAGAGTGGTACCTTTTTTTTGTATTTTTCATATTCTTCAGGGAAAAGGGCTATCATTTTTTCCTTTTCTCTTTTTAAGGCCAGAGGATAAAATAGGAGGAAATAGACGGCAAAAATTCCAGCTACCCACCAGGAATTTGAAGCCATGGCCACACTTACTCCGATTATAAAATTGGCAAGGTAGAGAGGATTTCTTGTATATTGATAAGGTCCGCTGACGGTGAGCTCTTTCTCCTTTCTAATGTGGCCACAGGCCCAAGCTCTAAGCCCTAATCCCCACAGAAAGATAGCCAGGCCAACCGAAATTGACCTCAAACTCGGCTTAGCTAATATAATTGCCAGGATAAGGCCAATAAAGCTGGCTCTGACCCGCCATCTATAGAGCTTGTTCATCATCATCAGAACTGATTCATTCATTGTTTTCCCAGCACTTGAAGGCTCAGCTCAGCCACTTCCTCAGCCGAGATTTTCTTCAGGCAATCAAGCTTTGAACATTTCCTTTTATAGCAGTAACTGCATTCCAGGCGATGGAAAGCCACTTTATCCTCCCTTCGGAAAGGACCGTTTCTTTGAGGGTTGGTCGGGCCAAAAATACCGACCACCGGACAGGCTAAGGCACAAGCAGCTTGAAGGGCAAAAGTGTCGCCGCTGATAAGGAGAGAGGCCTGTTCAAGTAAAACCATGACTTCTTTAATACTCAGGAAAGGAGCCAGAGGTATATCGGTTTCTTGGCTTATGGCTGAAGCCGAAGCTTTCTCTTCTTTTGTTCCCCATAGAAGCAAGAAGAAATATCCGTCTTTAGGCAGGATTGAGATTAATTTTATCCATTTTTCAGCCGGCCATCTTTTGCTTTCCCAGCCAGCTCCCACATTAAAAATAATTAGTTTTTTATTATTATTGTAACCAAGGCGGCTAAGTTTAGCTCTGACACTCTGGAAAAGATCATCAGCCAGGCTGAGAGGGAATTCGTAATTTTCCTCCTTGATCCCAAGCACAGTCAAAAGCCTCAAGTTTTTGCTGATCACATGGATAGTTTCTGGGATTTTTTCTGGTCTATGGGTATAAAAGAAAGAGGCCAGTGGCTCTCTTAAGTTTTGACGGCGAAAGCCAATTCTTGGGGAAGAATGGGAAAGAAAAGAAATAAAAGCTGACTTGACCAAGCCCTGAAAATCTAATGCTGTCTGCTTTTTGTTGGCGATTTTGCCTTTAAGCTTGGTCAGCTCAGACCAGAACTGTTTTTTGGTGGGCTTCCAGCCTTGAGGTTTGATAGTGAAAATATGGTTAAGGCCCTCCACACATTCTAATATCTCCTGGCCTTTTTCTTCCACTACCCAAGAAATCGAAGCCTTAGGGAATTTTTTTCTTAAAGCTGCCAGAGCAGGTAAAGTGTGAATTATATCCCCCAGAGAGCTTAATCTTATGATTAGAAAGTTTTCCATTATTTGAGACTAATTCTACTTTGATTTTTCTATTCTAACAGCAATTTCTCTAATGAGCTGTGAGGTTGACCTGACTTTGGCCCCACCAGTTATGGCAATTTTTCCGCCATAGCTGGCTACTATTTCTTTCTCAGGTACTGTCTCCTGGGTATAGTCAGATCCTTTGGCCTGGAAGTCTGGTTTTAGGGCCAGAAGAATCTTTTCCACTGTTTTTTCGTTAAAGACAGTGACATAGTCGACAAAATAAAAAGAGGAAATTATTTCCACTCGATCCTTTTCTTCTAAAATCGGCCTTTCCTGCCCTTTGAGCTGGCAGATAGAAGAGTCACTGTTGAGAGCTACAATCAAGATATCACCTACTTTTTTTGCTTCTTTTAAATATCTGATGTGACCGACATGGATTAAATCGAAGCAGCCGTTAGCCAGGACTATCTTTTTTCCTTGACGCTTTTTTGCTTCTATAATTTTTTTTAAATGAGGAAGGGATTGTAGTTTTTTCAATTTCGGGATTCGACTGCTTTTTTAAGTTCGGCCCTGGTCAAAGTGGCTGTACCCTTTTTCATGACTACAATACCTCCGGCATAATTGGCCAGAAGGGCGGCTTCTTTGAAGGTTGCTCCAGAGGCCAGGGCTAAAGTAAAAACACTTATGACTGTATCGCCAGCACCAGTAACATCAACAATATCAGTTGTTCCATAAATAGGTATAAAAAAGGGAGCCTTATTTGGTTCAAAAAGGACCATGCCTTTTGATCCCCGGGTGATGAGTAGAGCCTGGGCTTTTATTTTTTGAAGAATTGTTTTTCCTGCCTGCTTGAGAAGGCTGAGGTTGTCGTTTAATTCAATTTTTAAAGCCCACTCCACTTCTGGTTCATTGGGAGTAACGGCTGTTATTCCTTTAAAATTAATGAGCCGGAAACGAGTGTCTACTGTGACCGGGATTTTTTTTCTTATAAAATAGGGGAAAACAGAGCGAAAAATAGATTCTTTAACTGTGTAGTAATTGTAATCAGAAATAAGAAGAGCTTCGGCTTGGGCCAGAATATTTTTAAGTTCCTTAAGTAATTTTTGCTGGAGAAGCTTTGAATCAGGAATCTTTTCTTCCCGGTCGATGCGCAGTATTTGCTGTTTGCGGGTGGTTGGTTCGCCGGCCAGGATTCTGGTTTTAACTGGAGTTTGACAGCTTTTATCTTTGATTAAAGCAGAGGCCGGGATTTCCCTCTGGGAAAGCATTTTCAGTATTTTCTCACCGGGCTCATCATTGCCAACTACTCCTATGGGTAGAGGTTCAGCCCCCAAAGCCTTGAGATTAAGGAGGGAATTGCCGGCTCCTCCCAGAGCGAATTCTTTGTTTTTATAAGAAAGGATAAGGACAGGAGCTTCCCGGGAAATGCGGCGGGTGGTACCATATAGATACTCATCCAGGATGAAGTCTCCCCATACTGCAATTTTTTTCTGGGGAAAGCTTTCGATCAGGGCCAGTAATTTTTTATTTTGGATGTCCATCTAGGCAAAGATTTTTATCAGAAAACAGCCTAAAGGTCAAATTGAAGGTTATGGGGTCAGACCTTCATAAGTTTTATAATTTAACAATTTACTGTAGTCCAATTATTCGTGCTATTAAAAACAATTATAAAACTTATGAAGGTCTGACCCCTTCTAGCTCGACCACAGTTTCAATGTGTGGCGTCTGGGGGAAGAGGTCGAAAAGAGCAGCGCTTTTAAGGCAGAAATTTTTGAGCTGAGCTAAATCGTGGCGGAGCTGTTTGACATTACAGGAAACATAAATAATCTTTTCTGGCCTTAGCTCATTTAATTTTTTAATAACTTTAGGATGAAGACCGCTGCGGGGAGGATCGGCTACGACCAATCCTGGTCTTGGCAGCTCTTCCTTAATAAAGTGTTTGCTGTCCAGGAGTATAGGCTTTACATTAGAGGCCTTATTTTCCTTAATGTTCATGGCTGCAGCTTTAATGGCCTGGGCAGAATTATCTATGATCATGGCCTCCTTAAAAAATTGGGCATTAAGGATGGCAAAAGGGCCTACTCCTCCATAAAGATCTAGCAGGACTGAATCTTTATCTCCATAGTTTTTGATTAAGTTTTGGCAGTAAGCATGCATTTTTTCAGCAACTTGATGGTTATTTTGAAAAAAACCCTGGACATGATACCAGAATTTTTTACCTAAATATTCTTCCTGCAGCCATTCACTTCCTTTTATAACAGAATACTCCTCAGAAACGCTTACATCCCTGTTGGGAGGAACATAAGTTATAATCACATTGTGAGCTGATGTTTGGGAGGCAAATTCTGCGACCTTTTTCTCAGCCTGGCTTATATGCGGGGAACTTTGGTTGAGGACAATGGAAATTGAAGAATCATCAGGGGGTGTCCTAATCACTGCATAGCGAAATGTTCCTTTATTGGCTCTTGCATCAAATGTATCGACTTCAGTGAAGAATTGGCTGACTTCGTTCAAAAATTGGTTTAATTTCTGGTTGGAGATGACGCATTTTTCCACCTTGATGATTTTGGCCCAGCTACCCCTCTTCCTGAAGCCCAGGCCCTCAGGATGGAAAACCATGTCCATGCGCTGGCGGTAATGGTATTCCTGGCCAGAAAAGACTTGAAGGGCGTCAATTTTCAGAGTTTTGATTATTTTTTCTTTCTTTAATTCAAGTTGCTTTGAATAATCCATATCCTGGTATGAGCAGCCGCCGCACTGTCCAAAGTAAGGGCATAAAGGAGTAGCCATTTTTCTATACCAATAAAATTTTACTTAATGCTTGGCTGAATTCAAACTTATACTTTTTGTTTGTAAAAGATTTTTTTTGGTTGTTTGAATTATTACCAGCTCTATTGCTATTTTATGAGCGGACATAACTTTTTGATCTCGTCGTCATAGCCAGTTATTTCCCACCTTATAAGAGACATAGGAATTATGCCGGCAGCCAGAAAGCTATCTATAAATTCACGCAATTTGAATTTTTTCCCCAGCTGCATAGCTCTCTCCCTGAAAATTTTCATAAATTGAGCCTTGCCGACCACGCAGCCTGTGTGGAAAGCAGGAAAGCGTAGATTGGATTGCTGTTCATACCAGACCATTCGATCATCTGCATCTGACCAGCCGTAAGGCATTAACTCTGCACATAAATGTCGGGCCTGGGTGAAATTTATTTCATTGCTGTGCATCCTGAGATCAGGCAGTGAAAGACTCATATGGGAGGCGTTCATCAGGTATTCGACTTCCCGGCCTCGACGTGGCCGATTGTCAAGAACTCCGGCTTGCATAAATAGCTCTTCTGTACTGACTGCCCATCCCTCTGAACGGATCCAGTCCATATTATAAAGACGCCTGGCACTTCGAATGGGGCGTTTATCACGCTCTCTTCTCAACTCATCAAACAGGTGGCCAATAAATTCATGGGTTTCTCCAGGCAGCACTTCTCGCTCCCGAGCTCTGCTGTCAATGGTCGGGGTCGAGGGTAAGGAACGTCTTGGTTCGCTGGGGTCACTGTATTTATCAGCTCTCAGCCAATCTGGGACTGTTAAAATTTCTTCTTCACGGAGAAATTTAAGAACATAATTTAGAGCAATGTCCAGACGTCGGTACCATTCTTCGGCTGTATCAGCCACCTTAAGTGGGGGAAGGTGGCGATTTCTGTTTTCTTCTAACTTCAAAAAAGTAATAATACGGTTGTATTCATGGGTTGAGATGCAGAGACACTCCTTCCAGGTGTAAGGAAAAAGGTGCACTTTCTGGAGCCACCAGTTGTAGTTGTCTATACCGATGCCAGCCGGGGCTGTCATTCTGCTTTTATTCTCTTCAAGCCATCGGCCGTAGTTTTTAACTGCATCGCCGGCCTTCTCAACATAAGGAACCAGCTCTGGATGGTATTTGGCCAGGCGGTTGGCCAATCTTTGATAACGGCCAGCTTCGTAATCTATGTAATGGAGAGCAATGAGAGCCAGATCGCCGGCTGCTTCGGTTAGGTTCTTTTCGGCCTGTTTGTAAATCTCAGGGATGGTTTCAAGCTTTTTTTTGAGTTCATCTATTTCGTCCTCAGCCAAAGGCAGATTATTACCAATACGCAGGTTTATATCTATTACAGGACCGGCTCCGGCCTGAGAGGGAAGGTAAAAAACAGGATCGCGCCACCAAGGTTTTAGGACACGTAAATAAAATTCCAGACCGTTCATTTCGGCCCAGACTAAGACATAATCAACCTTCTGAGCCACAGGCCAGCTGTTGGGATCCATGGCTTCCAGCCGCTGGCGGAACTGCTCAAGGCCGAGTCTTTTTTTCTCCATGGCCCTTCGGCTGTAATCAGGCACACCATTAATGAATTCCGGTTTCTGAAATTCCCTAAACTCCCGAAAGAGAGTGACCAGGTTGTTATAATTGCTGCTGGAGGCCACAGCCGCTTGAGCTTTATTCTGGGCGCTGCATATTAAGGTAAATCCTAAAAGAAAAACCACGATAATAATTAAATAATCTCTTTTTTGCATAATATTATCCTCCTTGTTTATAAAGAATATTTTTTTTGACAGCCTATAATTTTGTGAAACTGTATTTTCTGTCTTGGATAGGCTTGGTTCAATTTATTCGTAGTTTCTGTTAATTAATAAGTATACTGGAAAATATCATAAGAGAAAAATGTTGTCAAAGTCTGGAAAATTATAATTCAATGGTATAATTCAATGGATAATTATTCAATGGGGTTATAATTATTCAATGGGGTCAGACCGAGCCATCTAATTGAAAATAAATAATTTAAC